>CAJUFV010000123.1 GCA_910585795.1 uncultured Clostridia bacterium
AGACAGCGCAGGCAATACTTGACGCAAGGGCGTTATATCCCGATTGTAGTTTAGCCGACATGTATGGAGATAAAATGTACCTTTTCCCTGAATTATTACAGGCGCACCAGCAAAACGACCGCGCGGTAATGCACGCATACGGCTTTGACGTTAAAACTATGACAGAAAGCCAGTGCGTCGCCGAGCTTATGAAAATGTATCAGGAATTAACGGAATAAATATAAGAACCTTTGTAAAAGAAATTACAAAGGTTCTTTTTATTTTTGAATATGACTTAATATTGTTTATTCCGTCAATAGATTTTTACAATATTATGTAATATAATTATGAAAAAGCAATATCGAGGTACATATTTATGAATGAACTAATAAATAATAATGATATGATACAGGAAATTAAGGAATTACTGCTGTCAGCTCGAACTCGTGTTGCTGCTGCGGTTAATTCGGAGTTGATTTCAACATATTGGAATATAGGAAGAATAATTGTAATGCACGAGCAGCAAAACAATATTCGAGCGGATTATGGAAAACAAACCTTAAAGGAGCTTTCTAAGGTATTAACCAATGAGTTTGGAAAAGGATTTTCGCGCTCAAATCTGCAAAATATGCGTCTGTTATATTTAAACTATGAAAAATGCCAGTCAGTGATTGGCAAATTGACATGGACGCATTATTGCGAATTGTTGGCAATATCCGATAAAAATAAGCGCAGTTTTTATGAAAAAGAAGCCATAAATTCAGGCTGGTCTGTTCGTGAATTAAAACGTCAAATATCAACATCATTATATGAACGATTACTATTGTCAGATGGAAAGACAAATAAAGAAACTGTCATTGCTTTATCTCAAAAGGGTATTGAAATGGCAGAGCCGAGCGATATGATTAAAGACCCGTATGTATTTGAATTTTTAGGGATACCTGAAAACAAGCCTATTCTTGAAAGTGACCTTGAAAAAGCACTTGTTACGCAAATTGAAAATTTTTTGCTGGAATTAGGGCGAGGCTTTATGTTTGTCGGAACACAACAGCGGATAACACTTAACAACACGCATTATTATGTTGATATGGTATTTTACAATAAAATATTGCGCGCTTATGTGCTTATTGAGTTAAAGACGACAAAACTAATGCCAGAAGCAATAGGTCAGCTAAATATGTACTTGAATTACTATGCATCCGAAGTGAATGACGAACACGATGCGCCGCCTATTGGTATTATATTGTGTACGGATAAGGACAGTGTTGCCGCTGAATACGCATTGGGTGGATTATCGAATAACATATTTGCTTCAAGATATGTTTCATATATGCCTAACAAGGAGCAGCTTATAAAACAAGTAGAAGCAGTATTGAATGAATGGAATAATAAGTTTTAATTATTACGTAATTGTAGTAATTGACAAAGAATTAACAATACCCCACGAACCGCCAAAGGCACACCAGCAAAACGACAGAGCCGTTATGCTCTCAAAAGCATATAAGCCATAACAAGTGTTCTTACAGAATCTAAACGGTTTTGTAAGAACACTTGTTTTTATTATTGTTTTTAACCTATAAAATTATTTATCAGCTTAAACATCATCTATGGCACACAAAAACACACGCCGAAAATTTCAGCGTGTGTTTATATATTACTTAAATCATATATCCTTCAGTAGGCTGTCCAGTTCATCTGAAATTGTATTCTTATCAAGATTTCTGCCTATAAATACCAGCTTTATCATTCTGTCTCCCGCTTTTTCATCCCAGTCATCCATAATTGACGGGTCATTTTTTATAAACTCTTCCAGCTGTTTCTTTGGCGCGGACGCAAGCCAGCGTCCGTTCTCATACATCTGAATCTGCTTGCCGGCCTGCTCAAATACAAACGACATATTATTATCAGCGTCTACCCAAACAATGCCCTTACACCTAATCACATCAGCCGGAAAATTTTTTGTCGCCCAGCTTTTCAGCTTCTCTAAATTAAAGGGTCTGCGCCTGTAATACACAAATGAGCCTATACCGTATTCCTCCGCCTCACCATGGTCATGATGGTGATGATGTCCGTGTCCATGGCCGTCATGATGGTGATGTTCGTGCTCATGGCCGTCATGATGATGTTCACTCTCATGGCCGTCATGATGGTGATGTTCGTGCTCATGGCCGTCATGATGATGTCCGCTCTCCTCTGTACGCTCTTTTTCAAATTCAGCAAGCCAGCCCGCGGAAGAAAAGGTCTCCTCTATATCAAAACGCTTTGTATCAAGCACATCCTTTAAATCCACTTTAGCGTAATTTGTCTCAATAATTTTCGCTTTAGGCTGAAGCGCCTTTATAACAGCCCGTACCTTAGACAGATTTTCCGCTGAAACCTCATCAACCTTATTAATAACAATAGTCGAGCAAAACTCAATCTGCTGTATAAGAAGATTCTCTATATCCTCATCCTCAACCTCTCCCATCAGCTTTTCACCGCCTCCAAACTCGTCAACAAGCCGGAGCGCGTCTACAACCGTTATAACTCCGTCCAAACGCACAATAGGCGGAATATCACTGTCCGGCACTGAACCGTCCATCATTGAAATTGTCTGCACAATAGGCATTGGCTCACATATACCGCTGGCCTCAATCAATATATAATCAAAGCTTCCGGACTGAGCAAGCTCCGCAATCTGCTTCATTAAATCCACCTTAAGCGTACAGCATATACATCCGTTAGTAAGCGGCACAAGGCTCGTGTCCTCCTCCTGAACTACTCCTCCCTGCTGTATTAAGGACGAATCAATATTAACCTCACCTATATCATTTACTATAACCGCCGCCTTATATCCTTCCTGATTAGACAGTATATAATTCATAAGAGTTGTCTTGCCCGCTCCAAGATATCCTGTAAGCAATGTAACCGGTATTCTTTTCATTTCCGTGTATCCTTCCTTCTTCATTTATACAATATTTATATCATAATACCACATTTATATATAAATTACAACCTTTACCAACCGTAAACTATTTTGTACGGCCAGCCTACAAGGCTTCCTATATCATATACGCGCGTATATCCAAGCGCGCAAAGCTTCCGCGCCGCCAAAGCGCTGCGCGCTCCTGTACGGCAATAAATCAGCACCGGCATATCCTTTGACGGAATAATTTCACCGGCAGTATTTTCATTTATATCATCCACCGGAAAAAGCCGCGCTCCGTCAGCATGTCCCGTAATATATTCTTCCTCCTCGCGGACATCTACAATCAAATATTGTTCTTCATTATCCATGATTTCCTTCGCTTTATCAAATGTGACGGTCATATACATTTCCTTCTCCTTTGCTTAAACACATTCCTACTATATATATAACACTTGTAACCATAAAAGTCAAATAATATTCATAACTTCATTTTACTTGCTTTTTTCGTCATTATATGTTACAATAATATTATATAAGACAAAATTTATCATATTATCCGTATCATGGATACTTCAATAAAGCAAAGAGGCGGCTGCAATCCACACATACTGTTTTGTGCGCGGATTTGCTGTGTTCGGCTCTTTTTATTTTGTCACATTAAAATCAAAAAAGGAGTTGTATTTATGGATGGTTTTCTAAACATTGTACAAAAGGTCAATGACGCAGTAAACGGCGTTGTATGGGGTTGGCCGGCACTGATACTGCTGGCGTTTGCAGGCGTTCTTATGACATGCCTTACAAAATTCTTCCAGCTGTCACATATAAAGCACTGGTTTAAAAACACAATCGGCGCTATCTTCAAGGACAGACATGTTACAAAGCATACATCTGACAAATCCATATCTCAGTTTCAAAGTCTCTGCACCGCTCTTGCCGCGACTGTCGGAACCGGAAACATTGCCGGTGTCGCGTCCGCAATAGCCACAGGCGGTCCAGGCTCGATTTTCTGGATGTGGATTATAGCGTTTTTCGGAATGATGACAAACTTTTCAGAAAACGTACTCGGAATTCTTTTCAGAATAAAAAACAATAAGGATGAATGGTCCGGCGGAGCAATGTACTATCTCAAAAACGGGCTCGGAGCAAAAAAGGGCTGTAAATACATAGGTATTATTCTTGCTGTCTTATTCAGCTGCTTCTGCCTGCTCGCGTCCTTTGGTATAGGTAACATGACGCAGGTTAACACCATGGCGTCAAATGTACAGGCGGCATTTTTCAGCAGTATTGATAAGCTTATCGTTATAGGCCCTGTATCATTCAGTCTTGTAAAAGCAGTCACAGGCGTTATTATTATGCTTTTAGTCGGGCTTGTTATTATAGGCGGTTTAAAAAGAATTGCCGCCGTTACTGAAAAAATTGTACCAGCCATGGTTATACTTTATTTAATCGGTACACTTGTAATATGTATTATGCATATAAACATGTTTGGAGAGGTGTTCACATCCATATTTAAAGGAGCCTTCGGAATGCGCGCCATAGGCGGCGGCATAGTCGGCTCAGGAGTCAAAATGGCTGTCCAGATGGGTATGAAGCGCGGTGTATTCTCCAATGAGGCGGGCCTTGGCTCCTCTGTTATGGTACATTCCAATTCAAATGTAAAAGAGCCTGTACGTCAAGGCATGTGGGGAATCTTTGAAGTATTTGCCGATACCATTGTAGTATGTACTCTTACAGCGTTTGCCGTACTTTCGTCCGGCTTTTTCAACCTTGAGACAGGACAGCTCGCCATAGATATTACAGATACCAACGCGCTTGTAGGTCAGGCCTTCGGAGCCTCATTCGGGCAGATTGGCACATGGTTCGTCGCTGTCGCCCTTCTGCTGTTCGCGTTTTCAACTGTTCTCGGCTGGAGTCATTACGGAACAAAAGCATGTGAATATCTATTCGGCACAAAGGGCACACTCCCGTACAAAATTATTTTTGTCATCGCGGTATTCGGCGGAGCCGTTATGGGCGAAAATCTCGCGTGGGATTTATCAGACACCTTTAACGGACTTATGATGATTCCAAACCTTATAGGCGTCCTTGTGCTTTCACCGCTGGTATACAAATGTACAAAAAATTATGTGGACAGACATTTCCGTCATAAAGCCATAGAGCCTATGCTATCAATGTATGACGATATTCAGAAAGAGCACGCGGAAGCGGTTAAAAATGGCGCGGAATGATATATTTTATAATAAAGCCGGACATTTAGTCAATGTCCGGTTTTATTATACGCAATATTTTTATTTGCTTAACATTCTGTCTATTATAGCTGACGTTTCCCCTCTGGTAATAAGTTTATCCGGCTTAATAGTTCCGTCCTCATATCCGTTAATGTACCCCGCGTTTATCATTTTTGCCACCGCGTCCGCATACCATGAGTTTTTATCCACATCCACAGCTCTCAATTCTGTATTTCCGTCATAAATAAACCTTGCCAGCACGGCGGACAGCTCCGCGCGCGTAATATTTTTATCAGGCTTAAAGCTATTATCTTCATAACCGGACATAATTCCTTTTCCGCAAAGAGACATAACAGCGTCATAATACCACGCTCCTGCCGGAACATCGCTAAAGGCAATATAATTTTGTGTAACACTTCTGTCCGCGATAATACAGGATAGCATCTGAGCGGCCTCAGCGCGCGTAACATTATCGTCAAGAGCTAATAAGCCGTCGTCTCGTCCCCGCATATACTCAGCAGGATTTTTTGTAAGTCTCGGCGTAACCTCTAATGTATCCGCGTTTCCATAGTACGCAAAATCAAATTCCGCGCTGTCTGCGGCTTCCATACCCAGAACCGCAAATACCCTCTTTTGTTTAACAAAGCTGTCTACCAAATCAGCATAATCTTTTATATCCTCAACTGTAGTCAAAAGCATTTCGCTTCTGATTCTCTCACACTCTTCCGGTGCTTTTTTCTTAAGAGCAAATTCAGCGCCGTATTCAGAAGCTATATAATCCCATTCGTCATATTCCTGTACAGCGGAAACAATAAATGAATCCAACTCCTTTTGTGTCATGTTCAGATTTCTCAGATAATCTCCCATGCCCTCCCAGATTTCAAGTGCAAAATCAATATCAGCAAGACCGGTAACAGCAGAAACCATACTGTCATCTCTAAATGATATACTGCATCCATACGCTCCGTGCCTTCCGCGCATTGTCGGAGTAATATATTTTGTCAAAAGTACTTTGCCAAGAACCGCTAATTTACCGGAATACTCATCTCCGCTATAAGGCGCTGTGAGCATGAAATGATTCGCGTCGGCAAGCTTTGTTATTGTCGCCGCGCTATAACAGCCTGCCGGCAGCTTCATATCCATGCTTACACGCTTGTCCGCTTCCGCAAACAGCTCTAAAACAGTATTTTTATAAGCCTCATATCCGCTGTTATCACCGATATATCCAACCACAGGTTTATTGTTAACAACAATATCCTCCGCGAGCGTCTTTATCCTTTCCGCAATTTCAGAAGCGTCATCCACGTTAAGTCCTCTCAAGAAATCATAATAGTGAGGTGAACCCTTGACAATAGTATTAAGCGGCGTCAAATATCCCAGACGCCCCTCTGCGGACAAAGCGGAACCCTTCAGTTCAGAACTCAGAAAATACGGGTCATAATAGCTGTTAAGAATTTGTTTTGGAGTCGTTCGTATATATTGGGCAAGGTCATCCTCATTCCATGTATTATCAGCCTGTAAAAACGCTATTACTCTCCGCAGGCTCTCCGATACATCATTTCCTAATAAACCGATAAGAAAGTGCGGATTTATCTCATTTATATTGTGAACATCCCCAAGCGGAGCAATCATAGTATAAAAATCAGCATCCGTCTTTTCCGCCTGACTTATTAAAAAATAACGCATAAGCTGTACATAATCCAAATCTTCATCTTTTATATCAAGCGGGAAATACATGCTTGCTGACGTTTCCTCTTTTAATGTATGATAAAATGAAATCGCGTCCTTTTCCTCATATTGCGGCTCTGATTTTTCAGGCGGATTTTTCACCTCATCAAGAGTAAGAAACGGTATCTTATCAATTACCTCAGGGTCATCTTCCATATCATTCCACTTTTGAAATTCCTCTGTTTCACGTCTGATTTTTTCAAGCTCTTCTGCGCTTACATCCACTGTGCTGTCCTCAGAAGAAAATATACCGTTTCCTGAGATAACTATAACACTGCACGGATTTTCAGTAAAATACCTTTTTAAAATTTCTGTGAAATATTCTTTATTGCTTTTATAATAGTCACGCATAGAATCTATTTCCGTATACGCAAGCGGATTATCTTTATAAAACAAGCCTATAAATACACGGTCAAAATTCTGATAGAAATATCTGTTATCATCATTAATAAAAGTATCTATCGCTTGTTCATCAATTCCGTTGTCAGCAAGGTCGGCCAAAACTTTATTATATGCGTCAATAACCTCGTTTTGTTTTTCAACCGGCACTTCTGAAATCATCAGTGCCAGCGTTGATATACCTCCTGTATTACCGCCGGAAATATAAGTATTTGTATAACCAGTTTCCTCCTCCATCTTATTTTTGATAATATCAAAAACTATTTCATTCGCATATCTGTCCTTTGGGTCAGCAGAGGCCGGAACACCGGAAGACATAAATCCGATATCAACCGTTTCTGTATTTTCATCTATGTTATATTTCTGTATTTTCTCAGATGGAATCTGTTTTGTATCCTCAAAAGAAATATCAGGCGCTTTTTTATCATTTTCTGAAAAAAAAGTATCCAATACAGAAAGAGTTTTATCAATGTCCTGTTTGCCCGCAAGATAAGTCATACTGTTTGACGGAATATAAAATTTATTATATACTCTAAGCAAATCTTCATATGTGAGATACTTTATATCTTTAAGCTCCCCGCCTGCACTATGTGACGGTGCAGTATCACCGTAAATAGCCCGGTATAGTTTGTCTGATAAAAAATTAACCGAATTTTCTTCCGTATTAAGATTTTTTATTCTAAGCTCATTATAAACAACACCATTATACCTCGCTTTTCCGTCCGCGTATTCAATGCGTATTCCCTGCTGACGGAAAATATTTTCATCCTTCAGAAACAGCGGATGAAAAATTCCATTCATATAAACATCCATCATATTGTAATATTCAGTCTCATTTGAAGAATTAATAAGATAATACGTGCAGTCATCTGCCGTAACTCCGTTAAGCATAAGTGATGAAGTACCATTTTGAATATAATGCATAATATTTTTAGTAGGATATTTTTCACTGCCGCAGAAAAGCGCGTGTTCAAGCACATGATTTGCTCCCCTGCTGTCTGCCGGAGGTGTTTTAAAGCCAAGAGCAAACTCACGTTTTTCAGCGCCATTATCATTATAAACCACCTCTGCTCCCGTTTTAATATGCTTATAGCGGTATATCATACCTCCAAGCGCAGAGCTTTTACCCGCGCTTATCAATTCAAATGAATCAATACCCGACGCCATTACAGCCGCAAATATTACATTTAAAACTACAAGCACCGCACATACGCCAGCAAATATTTTCTTTTTCATTTTATAGCCCTCCATCATTTTTCTTTATCTGTTTAGCTTCTTTGAACATACAGACAATTTTTGTCTTATATTAATTAGATACGTAAAAAGCCGGTTTGGTTCAAAAAATTTATATAAATCAAAAAAATAATACGACAATATATCTGCTGTCAAGCCGATATATTGTCGTATACTGATAATTCAAATATATTTACTATCTTAATCCCTGACGCGGAGAAAACTGCTGAGCCGGTGACGGAGACGGTGAATTCTCCGGAATCTGTGATTCTGTAGGCAAGGGAGCCTCAGTCGGTCTCGCTTCAAGCTGTTCATTAAGACTATCTATTTCCTTCTGCAGCTTCTCAAGCTGTTCATTAAGCTCGCTTATTTGTTCCTTAAGCTGTGTATTTTCAGCAACCGCAGAAGATATCTGCTGCATTTCATATCCATCACTTCCAACCGTTAAGCCTATATAGTATATTACTGCCAGCAAAATTATCACTGCGCATATTACGGCAATTATAACCTTTTTGCCTTTTCTTTTCCTGTTAAAATTACCATAAATCTTCATCACTTTTTCTCCTTATATTTTATCTATCTAATTTTATCACACTTTTTGCTGAAAATAAATACAAATATTTTTCTCTTACAGATTTTTTTAATATTTTTTCCATAGCTCTTTCATATAAATCAAGCTGTTTTTTATATTTATTCGCAACCGCAAGCTGTTCCTCATATGTTCCGCACCGGTCTGTCTTGTAATCCACAAGAATTATATCACCATTATTATCTTCAAAATAAAGGTCGATAATACCCTGCACAACAACCTTTTCATTTTCATACTCTCTGCCAAGCGAAGCGTCATATTCTCTGGCTGTAATTTCAATTTCAAACGGCATCTCCCTATATACTTGTTTAGCTTCCAAAACACGCTTCCCCATATCGCTTTTGAAAAATTCACATACATTTTTACAAATTAAATCTGTGATTTTTGTGTCCTCTGCCATATCACTGTCTATCTGTCCCTCACTCGCAACACGCGTTATTTCATTATTGACAAAAACTTCATATTTCTGCTCTTTAATACTCTTCATCTTTTCTATATCAATATACGCCATTAGCTGATGATGAGCAGTACCTATCTGCGCGCCCAGCTTTTCTTCACGCATAAAAGCCGGCTTTCTAGTCATATATACAGGATCATCCTCATGAATATGCTCAATATCCTCCATTTCCTTTATAGCTGTAACCGATGTTTTCGCGGGAATCTGACCGCTAAGCGGATACGCATACTGAAACTCAAGAATTTTCTGAACAGCAGCGCGGACATCCTCCACATTTTCAATTTTAATTTCTTCTTTTTCATGAGCTTTATCCTCACTATAATCAGCGGAATATACCACAATATCCTCGCACCGCCAGCATTGGCCATTATTTTCCACAGCCGGAATTATCCAGTCCGCGTATGATTTTGCTGCTTCGGCAACACGCTCAGACAGCTTGCCGTCTCTGTACTTCTCATGCCAGCTATCTTTCTGACTTTCATAATCCTCATATGTTTTATAGCCTTTTGCGGCCGTAACTATAAGTTTTTCCTTTGCTCTTGTTGCCGCAACATATAAAAGCCGCATTTCCTCTGAAAGATACTCTTTTCTGTTCGCTTCATTTATATATTCGCTGAACATAAGCTTTTTACAGTACATATCATCATAATTATAATAATCTATTCCAACACCCATATCCTTATGCAAAGTGATACGATTCTCATCTCCGACATGGGTAAACGCAAATTTTCCGGTGGTTCTCGCGATAAATACAACAGGGAACTCAAGTCCCTTGCTCTTATGTATAGTCATAATTCTTACAACATTATGATTCTCATTTACCAGCTTTGCGCCTGCTATATCCTCATTACGGCTTTCCATACGCTCTATGTAGCGTATAAAATTAAATATCCCCTTAAAACCGGAAGCTTCATATTTTTTCGCTCTTTCATAAAGCAGCTTTAAATTTGCCTGCGCTTCTTCTCCGCCCTCAAGCGCACCCATAAAATCATAAAAGCCGGTTTCCTCATACAGCGTCCAGATTAATGAAGCAATAGGCTTAATTTTGACATAACCTCTCCATCTGTCAAGGTCTGAAATAAAATGTACGCACTTTCTTTTCAGACGCTTTTCTTTATCTGTCAAATTATCCTTACCATGCGTATAACTCTTTACTGCTTTATAAAAAGAACGACCCTTATACGCAATTTTTATCTCAGCAAGCTCATTTTCCGTAAAGCCGCCTATAGGCGAACGCATAACCGCGACAAGCGGAATATCCTGCATATGATTATTTATTAGTGTCATAAGCGACAGCATCAGCTTTATTTCACGTCGTTCAAAATATTCCTCCTTCTGTACAAATGACGGAACTGCGCGTCTTTCGAGCACATCACGCACTACAAGACCGCTTCTCTTCACCGAGCGCATCAGTATTACAATATCACGATATTCTATATCTCTGTACTTCCCGCCACCAGCATATACCTGAAAATGTCCGTCTACCAGCTCTCGTATTTTATCCGCTATACAAGCCGCCTCAGCTTCCATAACAGTCATGCTTTCATCCGTCTTGTCATCATCCTGTATTACGGCTATACGATATAATTCAGAATTATAACCGGCTTTCCTGTTCAAAGGATTCAACAAATTTGCTCCATCCTCATAGCACTCTCTTTCTGTGTCACGATTAAGAGCTTCATTATCTTTATATATAACGTCTCCTACTTCATCAGACATCACTATGCCAAACACCGCGTTAATACTGCGTATAACCTCTATACGGCTTCGGAAATTCTGCGACAGCATTATAAGCTTTCCGTCTGAATTATCATCCGCATAAACACGGCTTATATTTTTAAAAATAGTCGGGTCTCCGCCTCTGAAGCGGTAAATACTCTGTTTAAGGTCACCAACCATAAACATATTTTTATTATCACGCGAAATAAGCGTAAAAATAGCCTCCTGCAAACCATTTGTATCCTGAAATTCATCTATTAAAATTTCTGTATATTTCTCCGAATATTCACCCCGTATATTTTCATTCTCAGAAAACAGCCTGTATGCCAAATGCTCAATATCAGAGAATGATTTTACATTTTTTTCACTTTTCTTTCTGTCGTACTGCTCACAAAACAATTCAACAAGCCATACAATATCGTCAATGGCCTGTTTCAATTCTGCGGCATGCACATAATCGTTAAAATCCTCTTTACTTTTTACAGGCAGCTTTAAACATTCGTCACGAAAAAACGTGCGCAGTTCATCGTATCTGTCATAATACAATTTCCATACGATATCATCAGCCTCTTTATCAGACGGTATTTTGTTTATCGCATTTCCCAGATATGATTTTTTCTCAATAAATATTTTATAAAAATCATATATCTGCTCCCACTCACTGGCTTTCTCAAGCGCGCATACCGCACTGTGGCAGGCGCATACGCTCTTCCACAGCTTCTTTCCCCAAAATTCAACTGCCTCCTGTATAAGAGATAAATTTTCATATTCTCCGAAAGATTGTCCGGACTGCTTCTCTGCCTGCGCAAGCATGTCCTCAATTAAGGTATTCCATGCGTTTTTAGTCCGCTTTATAATATAATTTTTCTTATCCTCCAGAACGATTTTTTTTAGCCATATGCTTTCCGTCATATCTATGTTATACATATCGGCTTTTTCATACAGCCATTTTACCGGTTCCGCAAAGGATTGAATAAATCTATACACCCTACGGACAATTCGCTTTAAGCCCTCGTCATCACGATTTGACGCATATATTTTTACCAGTCTCTCAAATCTCTCTTTTGTATATTCATCCTCACACGCATATAAATTAAGAAATATTTCATCAAGAGTATCATCAATAAGCATATCACCCTCACTCTTGTCCATAATACTGAATTTCGGGTCTATGCCGAGAATATGAAAATTATTTTTTACTACATTTAAACAAAAGGCGTCTATTGTGTTTATATCGGCTGTTGATGTAAGATGCATCTGTTCCTTCAAGCTTGCGGAAAGCTCCGTATCTCCCTCTGATACAGCCTCTTTATAAAACTCATTGATACGCCTCATAATTCTTTCTTTCATTTCAGCGGCGGCGGCCTCCGTAAAGGTTACAACCAACAGAGAATCCACCGAGGCAGTGCCTCTGGCAATCATACCCGCAATACGCTCCACCAATACTGCTGTCTTACCTGAACCGGCAGCGGCTGAAACCAGTATATTCCCCTGCGCAGAAGGCTCATATATCGCCTGAGCCTGAGCCTCAGTCCATTTAGGCATCTTTTTTACCTCCCCTCCGCGCGGCACCCTTAAGCTTCATATTCTCCCATATTTCCTCTTTTGTACCTTCCGGCTCACGCATCCTTTTTTTATCTTCATCAAATTTACACACACTGCTGTATGAGCAATAATCACAGACTCCTCCAAAACTGCCTGAATGATAGGGCTTGAGACTTATTTCACCATTTCTGGCCTGATTGTCAATATCAATAATAGATTTTTCCACATGCTCCATAAGTCCGTTAATTTCATCAATGGTTCCTACTCCTGTGATATTTCCGTCCTTGTCCAGTTTTACCTTTGTGAATATACTTTCCTGATTCTTGAAAAAATCTTTATCCATATTATAGAGCATTTTGCCTATTTCTTCGTCGCTTTCCTCCGCAAAAGTCACCCCGTCAAGAACCATATCTCGGATATTTCTTTCATGTACATTATCCTCCGTGACAGTTGTGGACAGATTCCTGTATCTACTCCTTACCGCAGTATAGTAAATACCTGTAACATCCACCTTTTTCCCCTGTTCACGCATAAGTCTTGCGGCGGCAAGGGCATATATAACCATCTGCATATCATATCCGTTAGCTATATTAACAACATTAAACTCGGTTCTTCCAGTCTTATAGTCGATTATACGCATATAAGACCTGTCTTCCGTATCACAGGTGTCTATTCGATCTATAAGTCCCTGAACAGCGATATTTTCGGTCAGCTCCACCTCAAATTTACATTCCATACCATTTTCCGCAAAGCTTCCCGCCGAAAGACTTTTCTGCACGAGCCGCGCGGCGTCTGATATTGTTTTACCCATGCGCCGGAATATGTTTGCTGTACGCTCTTTGTCTCTCACATTGGAGGACAGCATATTTTCACAGGTTTTATTTATAATTCCATCTAAAATTTCATCTCTTTTCGCATTATCCAAACTTCTCCATGCGGTTATTTTTTCATCATTACTTTGTGCTCCGTCCTCTACAGCAACGCAGAAATCATTTATCACCTGATGTGCGTATGTACCCATATTTGCAGGTGTAACCTCCCATACATCACGCTCATAGGCGCCAAGACCATATTTCAGGAAATACTCAAACGGGCATCGCGCAAATGTGTTAATTCTGCTTGCGCTGTAGGTTATTCTGCCTGCGTAAAGCATATTTGCAATATCACTGTCCAGCATTACTCCCCGCCTGTCATAATAGTCCGCTCTGTCCATAAGAGAAAGTATCTTTTTCCATTCACTGTTTTTATCATACCATTCACGAACAATATCCCACAGAGGATTTTTCTGTCCGTCGTATCTTCCCGAAAGATTCACAAGCATTTTATGTATTGTCGCCTTTGGAGATGAAATGTACACTCTGTCCTTTGACACATCCTCTATCAGATTATCCGAAATCGTCAGCTTCGGAAATTTTCTGTATATATCCGTTATCATATGCGACGGAGACTGCGTCCTGCCGGACTCGTCCTGAACAGAATAGCTGAAATACAGCTTATCGCTTACCGCGCATATAGCTCTATATACCTCGAAATACTGCTCGTCCATTTTCTTCTTTGTATCAGGAGCAATATTTATTCCGTAATCATCACATAACGTATTTCTGTCCTTATTTGATAAAAAGCCCTCTGTCCTGATACCTGACGGAAAAGTGCCGTTCTTTGCGCCGACGATAAACATCGCCTTAACATTAGCATGACTGCTTCGCTCAACACTGCCAACATACACCTGGTCAATTCCGGAAGGAATGGTTCTTATTTCACATTTAGACAGTCCCACGCTCATATAATCCGCAAATTCATCCGCCTTTATTTTATCCTCCGGCAGAGCTGTAACCGTCTGATTAAGCACATCAAGAATCAAGTTCCATATCTTAGTAAACTGCTCTGCCTGATTTATCAGACCGTCTTTTCTGAAAGCGGATATATCCGCTTTCAGACCCGCGTATAAATTAATATCTTCAAGGTAGTCAAATAAAGCGGACGCAAAATCTGCCGCTCTCTTTTTTCCCTTTACAGCCAAAGCAAATTTTTCAACAGGAGCGGTTATTTCACGGCGAAGCTGTTCGAGCCGCTCATCAGCCTCCGTTTCCCCCTGAATACCAAAGGCTGTTCCGACAATATCATTAATATTGGTCCAAGCCTCCTGATTCAGCCATTTCCGCCCGCCTCTTATACCATATTTAAGCACAAAATTCTCCAGAGCGTCTATTTCCTCCTGCGGTATTGGATTATAGAATATATATTGCCCTTTTTTCACCTTTCGGTAAATAAAGCCCGCGCGAAGATATCGAAATACAGAATCATAGCTCCAATCCTCATTCAGTATTCCGAACAATGATAACATCTGCATCGCTATAGGATGGTCACTAAGAATAATTTTACGGTCTGTAAAATATGGTATGTCATATTCACCAAACACCGCTTCAATAATATGCCTGTATTCCTCCTCATCTCCGCATAAGAGCGCAATATCACGAAAACGGCAGCCATCGTCACGAATCAGGTCGACAATTTTACACGCTATTCTCTCTATCTCGCCGTAAGTGTCACGGCTCTGGAACAGCGCCATATTCTCAGGACGTTCGTCATATACAAAATCCTCTGTCCACATACTCAAAAGAGTATTTATATCTTTTTTTTCTCTTATGTGTGACAAGGCTCTGCCGGCAGTTTCTTCACCTTCAAAGCCATACTCGGCCGCAAGATTATTTATACAAGCAACAGTTTTTTCTGTCTGAATATATAAGTTTTTTTCCTCCTCACACACGGCACAGCAAATACTTACTGTCATATGCACGCCGCGTCTGAGCAGCGCCTCCAAAACACATAGCTGCTGAGGCATAAACTTGTCAAAACGGTTTATCCAGATATATGTATCAGCTCCGAACTGTTTTTTTTCCTCAATACACCGCGCAAGCATATATAAATCATCCTCACTGTCAGTACATTCAGAAGTGGTTACATATTGCGCATATTTTTCATAAACAGCCGCAAGAGCTGTAAGTTTATTTTTCAGTGTATTGTTACCCTCAATATTTCCTGCCCGCTCCTTCAATATCTGCGGAGTAACCATATATCTTTTCATTTCACTAATAAGAGAAGAAACCACATCAAGAAAGCCCTGCTTACGCATTGCTGTTAACAGCTTCATATCCATGCCTTTTATGTTTTCAAGCTCCTTGCAGGATGCATTCACCGCCTTATATATAAGCATTTGTTTGCCTGATTCTGTAAGATGCTTCAGCTGCGCAGCGCTTAAATTATTTATTGCCATCCTTCTAAGCGTTAAAACTTCTATATTATTAAGACCGGTTCCTCCAAAACGTTCCACAAATTTCTTTTCTGTTTCATAGGAATAGTGGTCAGGCACTATCATTATACAGCGTGCATCCGGATTTTCATTATGCACCTTTTCAATTTGTTCAAGACACATCTGTGTTTTACCGGAGCTTATTCCGCCCCTTATAATACTTACTCCCATGAGATTGCGCTCCTTTACTGTATATACTATTATTGTATCATATTTACTCGTTAAAAAAAAGTCCTTCAAGCACAAAAAAACATAAATAATCTCATAATTATATTTTATAAATCATAATATGACAGGCTCATACTTTACTTAGCAATTCCATAAAACAAAAAATGCTGTCTACATGACAGCATTTTTGTTTCCTAACCGTTCATCTTCTTTAAAAATTTCTCATGCGCAGCCTTTAACTCCTCCGCTTTCTCTTCAGGAGCAGTAGGATTACAGTGCGCCCACGCGCCTGTTTCTGATGAGGCGTTAAACTTAACCTTATCCGCGCTTCTCATAGGAGGATAAAACGCAATATGGAAGTGATAATAATCAGACACATCTTTACCATTTACAGGATTCTGATACATACACATCATATAAGGGAACGCGTAATCAAACAAGCTGTCCAGCGTGCCTGTTGTTTCTTTCAAAATCTTCGCAAGATTTGTTTTTTCACTGTCCGTAAACTGCGCAAGATTCTGGACATGACGCTTGGCTACTATATACATTCCATAAGGATATTCACTGTAAAACGGAAGAAACGCTATAAAGTCCTCATTTTCAATAATAACTCTGCGTCCGTCGTTCACTTCATCCTCAAGCATATCACAAATAAGGCAATTATGTGTTTCTTCAAAATGCTCTCTGCACGATTCCATTTCAAGCTCAAGTTTTTTCGGCACTACCGAATAACCGTATATTTGTCCGTGCGGATGAGGCATTGTAACACCAACAACATCGCCTCTGTTCTCAAAGATAAAGACGTATTTTATCTTCGAGTCCTTGCTGATTTCAACAAATCTTTCAGTCCATAAATCAACCAGCTCCCTGATATGGTTTACCGGAAGCTCCGGCAATGTTACCGTATGCTCCGGAGAATACAGAATAACCTCACACTTTCCGTATGACGGCTTAGTCTTATAAATTCTTGTCTCCACATCATCAGGCTCCGGCGGATTCTGCGAAAGTGCGGGAAAATCGTTATCATACTTATGTACAGTGAAGTTATCCGGCACCTTTCCCGAACCTGGACAGAACGGACACCAGTCCTTCGGCATCTGAGGTCTGTTCTGACGGTGAGAAGCAATCATCACCCAATCCTTGACAAGCGGATTCCAACGTAATTCAGCCATTATATATTTCCTCCTATATTTTTATCTACATACATTTTACACCATATTTTCTTCACAGTCAATACCAAAATCACGCCAGCTCCAGAGTGAAAGTAAATTTTATATACTTAGCGGAAGAACCCTCCTTTGTGTCGACGCTCTCCACCCAAACACTCTGCTTGTGAAGTGTCAGGATATTTTTCACAAAGGATAACCCCAGTCCGGCTCCGCTCTTCTCATATGTGCGGGACTTATTAGTTTTATAAAACCTGTTAAATATATTGCTCAAATCCGCACCGCTTATTCCGTCGCCGAAATTTCCTATACAGAATCTTGCCCGTCCTTTTTCAATCCATGTGCTTATACCTATCGTAGTATTAGGATAGCTGAATTTTATAGCGTTATCAATCAAATTTATAATTACACGCTGAAGCGCATCCTTATCAGCCAGAACCATAAGGGTCTCTGAAGCAAAATCTACATTAAGCTCAAGATTTTTTTCGTCAATTCTGTTTCCCAGATTTATTATACATATTCTTGTCAGCTCGTTCAAGTCAAACTTTGTTATATCCAGCTTGTATTCGCTTGATGACAGCTTAGACATTTCAAGCATATCATTTACCATCTTTGTAAGACGCTTCGACTCATCAAGCACAATTTTAAGATATTCATTATGCTTTTCAGGAGGAATTGTTCCGTCCATAATTCCCTCAACAAATCCCGATATACTAGTCATAGGGGTTCGGAGCTCATGCGCCACATCACTGATAAATTCGGAACGAGTATCCTCTATAGCCGCTATGGAATCAGCCATAAAATTAAAGCTTGAAGCTAGCTGACCTATTTCATCCGTACTAGTTACCGCAACACGTCTGTCAAATTTACCGGAAGCTATATTACGTACAGCCTCGTTTATTTTTCCTATCTGCCTTGATATTTTTCTGGACTGCATATATACCAGTATTGCCGCCGCAAGTATTGAAAGCGCCGACGACAGCAGGAACACATAAAACAGCTCCAGCGTTGTTCTGCGCATATCAAAAAGCTGTGTATTAAAATACATAGCTCCTACTATACCCCCCTGATATTCCACAGGCATTCCCACAACCATTACCTTTTTTTCATAACTGCCGTTAAAAGTGGAACGTTTTTTTATAATTTTCCCTCCTGCAACTGCATGCGCAAAATCCTCCGGAACAGTTGATACAGCGCGGGTCGATGCCACAACCTCTCCCGAAAGATTTGTAATAACTATATCAGAATGAAGAAAATCAGCCCACGATTCCAGAAAGCGTTTATACGCGCTCTGAAAACGCAAATCATCATTTTCTATCTGAATAATTCCCGCCCAGTATTCTATTGTGTCAGCTACTCTTATCACACTTTCCATATGCTGTTCAACCGCAAAACGATTAACAAAAAAACCTACTGAAACAGATATCGATGTAAAAACAAGCGCCAATATTGCGGCATATGTCCAGAACAGACGTCCCAATATACTTTTAAACATTATCTTACCTCAAATTTATAACCTACACCCCAGACAGTTTTCAGCTGCCAGCTTGACTCCACATTTTCCAGCTTCTCTCTCAATCGTTTTATATGAACATCCACAGTACGTGAATCTCCAAAATAATCAAAACCCCACACCTCCTCAAGAAGCTGCTCACGCGTAAATACCCTGTTTGGATTTGAAGCAAGAAAATACAACAGCTCCAGCTCTTTCGGCGGAATTTCTACTATGTTACCGCTTATTTTCAATTCATAATTTGAAAGATTTATAGTAAGGTTTGGAAAAACAACCTCTTTCTCCGCGGTGTTTTCCTTTGTCTCACTTCTTCTCAAGACCGCCTTTACCCTTGCTATAAGCTCCTTAGGCTCAAACGGCTTTACCATATAATCATCGGCGCCAAGCTCAAGACCAAGCACCTTGTCAAAGGTCTCGCCTTTTGCGGTAAGCATAATTATTGGGATATTACTGACACGTCTTATCTCTCTGCACACCTGCCACCCATCCATTTCAGGCATCATAACGTCCAGAATCACTATTGACGGAGCCTCGGACTTAAAAAGCTCCACTGCTTTTTTTCCATCATTTGCCGTTGCCGTATCAAAACCATCCTTTTCAAAATACAGCTTTATAAGCTCAACTATATTCTCATCATCATCTACTATAAGCACCTTATTATTTGACATAATATTTTCCTCCTGTTTACTTTTGTATTATTAATAA
>CAJUFV010000124.1 GCA_910585795.1 uncultured Clostridia bacterium
TAAAAAAGAATTTTAGTCTACTATTTTTAATTTATATTAAAGCATTTTTTTGCGTTATTAAATGTGACTTCTTCAATTTCATCCATTGAAATTCCTTTTATCTGCGCCAGCCTTTCAGCGACATAGTGAATATAAAGGGAGCTGTTGCGTTTTCCTCTGTGCGGTTCAGGTGTAAGATAAGGACAGTCTGTCTCTATAACAATTCTGTCCAGCGGCACATATTTTGCCACCTCAGCCGGACGTACCGAATTTTTAAATGTAAGCGAGCCGCCAAAGGCTATATACATTCCCCAGTCAAGAATTTCTTTTGCCATTTCAGTGCTTCCGGCATAGCAGTGAAAAACACCGCCAATATCACTGACATTGTGCTCACGCAGTATATCCATACAATCCTTGTGAGCGTCTCTGTCGTGAATAATAACCGGCATTTTAAGCTCCTTTGCTATATCAATCTGCCGCGCAAACCATTTTTTCTGAATGTCTCTGGGAGAAAAGTCATAGAAATAATCAAGTCCTATTTCTCCTATTGCCTTTACCTTCGGATTTTGCGCGTATTCCTTCAATTTATCCATATCCGCCTCCTGAAGTCCATCCGACTCATGCGGATGTATTCCGACAGACGCGTATACAAACGGATATTTTTCACATATTTCAAATATATCGGGTATTTCTTCAAGTGATGAGCATGAATTCATTATAAGTCCGATATTATTTTCGCGCATAGAAGAAAGAAGCGTGTCTTTGTCATCGTTGAATTTTTTGTCGTTATAATGTGCGTGAGAATCAAATAGCATATTTTTCACCTGACCTTTATAGTTTCTTTTTCTGTAATAATATAGTCCATAGGTATGTCATGATTTTCTTTAGGTATATAGTCAAAAAGCTGAAAATTATAGCATAAACCTATTTTTACCGCTTTTATATTTTTAAGAAGGCGGTCATAATAGCCTTTTCCGAAACCCATTCTTCCTCCAGCTCTGTCAAAGGCAAGTCCGGGAACTAATATAATATCTATATCGTCTGTATCGGCATTTTTGATAACCGACGGTTCTGGAATACCATATGCTCCCTTACGCAAATCCGTATGACTGTCTATATAAGAAAGAGAAAGGGTATTTGTGCTTATATCTGAGACAGGTACAATGACTTTGCGTTTATTTGTCCAGAGTCTTTCTGCTATAATGAGTGTTTCCGGTTCGTTAAATGCAGATAAAAACAGGCATACAGTCATTGCCTGTTTAAAGCAATCCAGAAAAAACAGATTTTTTCTGATGCTTTCGCTCATTGATATAATTTCGGGAATGGTTAGCGTACGTCTTTTTGCGCGCATTTTAATGCGCAGTTCGTCTTTAATCAATATTGCATTATCTCCCTTATTTTATCTGAGGTATTTTGTCCTTTGAGCAGTGCCAGAATTGCAAAACCAAAATCAGCGGCAGCTCCCGCGCCTTTTCCGGTAATAATTTTACCGTCAATTACAACCTTGTCTGAAACAATTTTCGCGTTGTAAAGATATTTTTCGTAGCCGGGAAAGCAGGTGGCCCTTTTACCTTCGAGTATCATTTTTTTACCGAGTATAGAAGGAGCGGCACAGATTGCGGAAATATAAAGTCCATTTGTCAGCGCAAAGCTGATAAGCTTGTGAACTTTCTCTGAAGCGTCGAGAAGCTCATGACCGGCTCCGCCCGGAAGCATGATAAGCTCCGCGTTATCAGTGTTAACCTCATTTATTTCAATATCGGCTGTTACAGGTATTCCGTGGGCGCCTGTTATAATTTTTCCTGTTACTCCGACAGTCTGCACCTCTGTCCCGCCCCGGCGTAGAATATCAATAGGTTCAATAGCTTCAACTTCTTCAAAGCCGTCTGCCAGTAATACATATACCATAATTTTATCCTCTCTTTTTTTATTTTGTTTCTATTGTAACACATATTAAAATAATTCACAATAAGTTTACATAATTTTTATTGATATGGAAGCATTTATCTGATATAATTAAAATAATCTGATAAGTTATACAATAAAGGAATTTATCATATATATTAATACTATACGGAAATGGAGGAGTAATATGCGAGAGAAAATAGTACCTGTTGAAGTAACTCCCGAAATGATGCAGATGCTGGAAATCTGTAAGAAAAATAAGACGATTAATCCTGAATTATACGCAAAATATGATGTAAAAAGGGGGTTGAGAGATATAAACGGTAAAGGTGTTCTTACCGGACTTACTGAAATAGGCGAAATTCATGCCTATAATACACTCCCTGACGGAACAGCTGTGCCATGTGACGGTAAGCTTTATTATCATGGCTATGATGTTGAGGAGCTTATAAGAGGCTTTATAAAAGATAAACGTTTTGGTTTTGAAGAGATAGTATATTTGCTTATGTTCGGCGAGCTTCCAAATAAGAAGCAATCTGATATTTTCATGGATACTCTTGCCCGTCTGAGAACTATTCCCCCATCTTTTGTACGTGATATAATAATGCAGGCGCCGAGTAAGGACATGATGAACGCGCTTTCAAGAAGTGTGCTGACACTTTATGCGTATGATGATAAGGCGGATGATACATCACTGCCGAACGTACTAAGACAATGCCTTCAGCTTATAGCACAGTTTCCTCTGCTGGCAGTGTATGGTTATCAGGCGCATAAATATTATCATGAAAACGGCAGTTTTATTGTTCATGCGCCTAACAGGGAGCTTTCCACAGCGGAAAATATTCTTCATATGCTTCGCAGAGACAGTCAGTATACAGAGCTTGAGGCGAAAATATTGGACATTGCGCTGATATTGCATGCGGAGCACGGCGGCGGTAACAATTCAACCTTTACAACCCATGTTGTAACCTCCAGCGGAACAGATACATATTCGACCATTGCGGCGTCACTCGGAGCGCTTAAGGGTCCTAAACACGGCGGCGCAAATATTAAGGTTACGCAGATGTTCGATGACATAAAGAAAAATGTTAAAAACTGGAATGATGATAAAGAGATAGAGCAGTATCTTTCTGATTTGCTTAATAAAAAGGCTTTTGATAAATCAGGATTAATATATGGTATGGGGCATGCTGTCTATTCCCTGTCTGACCCCAGAGCAAATGTGTTTAAGGCATTTGTTGAGAGTCTTTCAAAGGAAAAAGGCAGAGAGGATGAATTTAATCTTTATTCAAGGGTTGAGAAGCTTGCGCCTCAGATAATAGCAAGCGAGCGAAAAATATATAAGGGTGTAAGTGCGAATGTGGATTTTTATTCTGGCTTTGTGTACAGTATGCTGGATTTACCTGTTGAACTGTATACGCCGATGTTTGCGGTTGCCAGAATTGCCGGATGGTCCGCTCATAGGATTGAGGAGCTTGTCAATCCTGGTAAAATTATTCGTCCCGCATATAAAAATGTTGCGGTACATAAGGAATATATTCCGCTTGATGAACGTAAATAATAAAAAATGGCTGTTTTATAAAACAGTCATTTTTTTAGTCTCATATATTTCGGAAAATGATTTTTCAATATTCCATTTGACGCTTTTCCCCATCCTATCGGAAAACCGTTTACTGTAACAACGCACCATCCGTTTTTTTTACATTCAATTGTTTCGCCCATAAGGTATTTTTTTAATATTTCACTGTTACAGGAAAAATCTATGGTATTTTTAAAATCTTCTTTTTTTAGTGAAATGCATAATGCGTGGGACGGTTCAAAACGATTTTTTCGGCATATTCCAAGATGCAGTCCTGAACGTATAATCTTTATTTTATCAATATCTATATTTTTTGGTTTTAGGTACAGATTTTCACCGAAAAGACAGAATTCACCGTCAAGATTTGTATTTAAAAAATTTTTTTCAAAATCACGAAACAGATTTTCACCTTCTGTTTGTTTAAGCTTTTGATTTTTTGTCTCTGTCGGTCTGTGTTCGTCAAGACTGTGAAATAAAGCGATAAAATGTCCCTCACCCTTATTTTTATGCGGGAAAATACGTCTTGTTTTATCCATATTAAAATCTGACTGTGACCATTCTGCGCGTCCGTGAGAAAGCATGTTTAAATTTTCAGGCTCGATGATTTCAATATTATATTTTGCGAGCATATATGCGCATATTTGCTCATTTTCTTCAGGAGCAAAGGTACAGGTTGAGTAAACAATATATCCTCCGCCCTTAAGCATTTTCATTGCGCAGTCAAGTATGTGCTTTTGTCTTACGCCGCAGGAAACGGTATGTTCAGCGCTCCATTCATCAATTGCCTGCGGTTCTTTACGGAACATTCCTTCACCGCTGCATGGAGCGTCAACAATTATTTTATCAAAAAAATAAGGATATTTTTCAGATAGTTTTTGAGGTGTGTCATTTGTTATAATTGTGTTTGCAAGACCGAATCTTTCAATGTTATCCGCCAGTATATTCGCGCGGCTTTTGATTATTTCGTTTGCGATAAGGATTCCGTTTTTTCCAAGCATGGCTCCGGCCTGAGTAGCTTTTCCGCCAGGCGCGGCGCAAAGGTCAAGAATACGGTCGCCGCCGCTGATTGGCAGAGCTGAAACAGATGACATAGCTGACGGTTCCTGAAAATAGAAAAGTCCGGCGATATGGTATGGATGATTTCCTGAAATTTTTGATTTATCAGCGTAAAAACCATTTTCACACCACGGGATTTTTTCAAGCTGTCCGAATTCCTCCAGAACGGCTTTTTCCGCGCCTGTTTTTGATGTGTTAATACGTATTCCGGTAAATATCGGAGATGATTTCATGGAATTTATAAATGCTTCGTATTCGTCTTTAAGCATGCTCTTCATTCTTACTTTAAATTTTTCCGGTAATTTCATATTTACATTTTATCCTGCATTATTTTTTCAAGTTCTTCATAATTATAATTATCGTCACTGTAGACATTTAGATTATTCTGCTTGTTTTTATTTTTAAATTCCTCATGGTCGCTTTCAGCGGCATCAACTGTGTGTATATTAATATCATTCCAGCGCTTGATGATTGAATTCATATAAGGAAAGGACAGCTTGCTTGTATGCATAATACAGTATTCATAAGCAAGACCAACCATATTTTCGTCCATACCATATTCATCATGCCATGTTTTAAGAAAGGTTTCTTCTGTTTTGGAAAGACTTCTGTTTTCGATACCGAACAGCTTTCTGAGGGAATAAAAATAGCCGCTTTTATCTCTTTCATCGGTAAGGAATTTGTCGGCCGCGTCTAATGTGGTAATGCCATTCTTGTGCCATGAAATAGCCACTTTTTCTATATAGTTCATATTACGCTTGTCCTTTGAGACGCAGTATTCAAGCAGCATGGTTATAACCTCAGGTGAAAGGCCCAGTTCATCATAAAACCAATAAAGTGTTTCTATATCTTTGTTTTTTAGAGTTTTTCCGAGTATCTCCTGAGAAATGGCGCAAAGGTCGGCGAGAGCTTTGTTTTCAGCCATAGCGTCGGAAATTTCTTCCATAGATTTTTTCTGCGTATTTTCCTGTTTTTCCGCAGATACCTTTTCAGCATTTTTGAAAATAACATTTCCGCCGCTGTATGATAGAGCGTTATTTTTGTTCCAGTATTCTAGAGCGTTTACAACGTCGCTTTCAAGAAGATTTAATTTTTCTGCCATTTCAGCCGTAGACATTTCTCTGCCTGAAACAGCGAGAGAAAGCGACAGAAGATATACTTTTACATAAGCGCCGTTTGCCGCGGGCATATGGTTTTCCATAAAATCTATAGGAACAGGTATAAAATTCATTTTATAATTAAATTTAGGCATGGCTTGTTATCTCCGTGTTATAAAA
>CAJUFV010000125.1 GCA_910585795.1 uncultured Clostridia bacterium
CTCCAAATTCGCGAATATCAAATATTTCAATATGTTTATGTATTTCTGAGCTTATAAGATGCTCAGTATTATATACCTCCTGCATATTGATATGTCTATCACAAAAACATATAAAATCAATCGAATCTGTCTGTTCAATCATATATATAACAGGAGTCAGTATACTTTTCGTAATTTCACTGACTACAAAGTCTGTCATTTCCTGTGTCACTTTATTCACCCATTTCCCTTTTTAATTTCTTTATACTATCGCGAAGCGCAGCAGCCTCTTCAAATTCAAGATTTTCTGCTGCTTTCATCATTTTAGCCTCTAGAGAAGCTATTTCTTTTTCATAATTAACAATCATCTTCTTTTCTTCTTCAGGTGATTCTACAGGTTTTAGAGACTCAATAATATCACGAACATCTTTTTTTATGGTTTGAGGGATTATACCGTGCTCATCGTTGAATTTCTGCTGCATTGTCCTGCGGCGCATTGTCTCATCAATTGCGCGTTTCATAGAGCGAGTTATTGTGTCTGCGTACATAATAACCTGTCCCTCACTGTTTCGCGCTGCGCGGCCAATTGTTTGTATAAGAGACATCTCACTTCGCAAAAAGCCTTCCTTATCTGCATCAAGAATTGCAACAAGAGCTACTTCCGGAATATCCAGTCCTTCTCTCAGCAAATTAATACCAACAAGAACATCAAATTCACCCATACGCAAATCTTTTATAATTTCAGTACGCTCAATTGTTGATATATCTGAATGCATGTATCTCACCCGTATACCAATACCTGTCAGATAATCAGTTAAATCCTCTGCCATACGTTTTGTCAGCGTAGTTACAAGAGTTCTGAATCCGTTTTCTGTTCTCTTATTAATTTCTCCTATAAGATCATCAATTTGATGTTCAGTAGGTTTAACAAAAATTTCAGGGTCCAGCAAGCCTGTAGGACGAATAACCTGTTCAGCTACAATATCCGAATGTTCTTTTTCATAGTCCGCTGGTGTAGCGCTTGTAAAGACAACCTGATTGAGACGTTCTTCAAATTCTTCAAATTTAAGAGGTCTATTGTCTGCCGCGCTGGGAAGACGAAAACCATATCGTATAAGTGTTTCTTTTCTTGCTCTATCTCCATTATACATGGCCCTTACCTGTGGTACGGTAACATGAGATTCATCTATTATCATTAAATAATCCTTTGGAAAATAGTCTAAAAGAGTATATGGAGCACTGCCCGGCGAACGTCCGCTTATATGTCTGGAATAATTCTCTATACCCTGACAAAAGCCTATTTCCTGCATCATTTCCAAATCATACATTGTGCGCTGCTCAATTCTCTGAGCTTCTATCAGTAAATCCCTTTCTTTAAAATATTTTACCTGTTCATGCATTTCTTCTTCTATTGCCCGCATTGCTATTCGCATTTTATCATTTGTTGTGACATAATGAGAAGCCGGTGAAATGACCGCGTGCTGACGAATACCGATAATTTCACCAGTTACAACGTTAACCTCGCATATACGCTCAATTTCATCACCAAAAAATTCGACTCGTATTGCATTTTCACCGTTATTTGATGGAAAAATTTCTAAAACATCTCCGCGGACTCGAAATTTATTTCTGACAAAATTAATGTCATTACGTTCATATTGCATTGCAACTAATTTTTTTAGAATTTCATCCCTGTCTTTTTCCATTCCTACTCGCAGCGAAAGCATAAGATTTTTATAATCCTCAGGGTCACCTAAGCCATAAATACAGGAAACACTTGCAACAATAATAACATCTTTTCTTTCAAGAAGTGCATAAGTGGCACTGTGACGCAATTTATCAATTTCTTCATTTGTCATGGAGTTTTTTTCTATAAAGGTATCTGTCTGAGGAATATATGCCTCTGGCTGATAGTAATCGTAGTAAGAAACAAAAAATTCCACACAATTATTAGGGAAAAACTCTTTGAATTCACTGCATAACTGTGCTGCCAGTGTTTTATTATGAGCTAAAACAATGGTCGGCTTATTTACCTGAGCGATAATATTTGCCATTGTAAAGGTTTTTCCTGAACCAGTTACACCAAGCAGAGTCTGAAATTTCTCTCCGCTGTTTATTCCGTTTACAAGTGTCTGTATTGCTTTTGGCTGGTCGCCACGAGGATTAAATTCCGAGACCAGTTCAAATTTATTCATATGGATTTCCTTTCCCTATAATATCACAATCTGATAAATCACTTTATTTTGAAAGATTTTTTATTAATATATTGACACGTCTCACATTAACCGAAGTATAGCGTTCAATATTATCTTTAACAGCAAGCTGTATTTTACGGCATACCTCAAAAATATTACAGCCATATGTCAATATAACAGTCATATCAATGTGTACGCCGTGCCCTGTTTTTCTCAGATTAATATTCTGTATTTTTACAAGTTCCTGGATATTCATGGACTCATGCATTGCTATTGAATTGATAACACTATCAGAAATAACATAATCACCCATATAACTAAATGTAGGTCTAACAATGGATTTATCAGCTTCAGCAGATGCAATTTCAGTATCAAGATTTTTTTGAAAACGC
>CAJUFV010000126.1 GCA_910585795.1 uncultured Clostridia bacterium
ATAATTACACGCTATGTAATTAAAATATCAAACTTTATGAATTGAGATACTTCCTGTGATGTGGTGGGTATCTCTTTTTTTGTTCTTTTGCTGTAATAAAGATAATGAAACCGCAAAAAAACATTATACCGCCTATAACCTGAGTCACTTTTCAACACCTCCTTTCCGCCGCTGGACGGGCTTATTTCATCTTACAAACCTTGATTAAAAGAATAACTACCGCCGTCAGCTGTAATATGCTGATTATGTTTTGAATTATCTCTGTCATTCTTATCACCTCGCTTTCCGCCGCTGGACGGGCTTAACTGCCCTTATCGCACTTATGCGACTGTTTTGTCAAAAAAAATATGATTGATATCTTCAGCTGTCAATTCTAATTGTTCGGCTATCTTCGTTGTTTCTCCAATGGTAAAACACTCGCCATCGTTTAATTTTCGATAGAATGTACTTGTATTGATACCTATTTCAGAAGATAGTTCTTTGACAGAAAGATTTTTTTCAACCATTTTAGCCTTTAATTTATTTTTATCCACTAAATCACCCTCTTTCTTTTTGTCGCACAAAAGCGATTTTCTAACATTAGAATAACATAGAAGTTTATTATTGTCAAGACTTTTTTTGCAATTGTGCGATATTTTTATAATGATTTAAATATTTTTGTTGCATTTTTGAGAATGTTGTGGTACAATACAGTAAAAGAGGTGATAATAGTGACAATCAATGAAAGAATAAAAGCAAGAAGAAAAGAATTAAATCTATCAGTTGATGATATTGCGAAAAAAATAGGTAAAGATAGAGCAACCGTTTATCGTTATGAAAGCTCCCGAATAGAGAATATGCCTGTTTCAATATTAGAACCGCTTGCAGAAGCTCTTAATTGTTCACCTGCTTACCTTATGGGCTGGGATGAAAGCGCAAAAACAAGCTCATACAACTTACCGGAAATCATACCGCCCTCAAAGGTTGACCCTGATATGTTCGTACTGAATATGTATAAACAGCTTGATATAGAGGATAAAGCAGAAGTACGGGGTACAATAAAACAGATGTTAAAAGCAGATAAATATAATACGGAATTTGCCACAGAGATATTCGAGGATATAAACGCTGATATAAAGCGTATGATTAAAAAGGGAAATGTAAATATAAAATAATATTTACCGCCCCATACGGTATAGTGTTTGTGATTTATATTTATGTTTAACAAATAAAAAATTCCCCTGACCGTCGCCAAACAGTCAGAGGAATAAAAGAAGTATCGCTATGATATAACAATACCACTTAAAGCAAGTATATTGTATCATAGCACTTCTTAAAATGCAAGAGTAAAAGCATAGAAAGAGGTGTATTTTTTATGGCAACAGTAAGAAAAAGAGGTAATACATATCAAATTAGGGTATCATGCGGATATGATGTAACCGGTAAACACATTGAAAAGACAATGACATGGAAGCCAAAAGAGGGAATGACACAAAGGCAGATTGACAAGGAACTGAACCGACAGGCGGTTATGTTTGAGGAAAAATGTGTAACAGGTCAATTCCTTGACGGTAATATCACATTTGCAGAATTTACGGAGCGTTGGTTCAAGGACTATGCCGAAAAGCAGTTAAAAGCAAAAACAATTCATGTATATAAAAGCCTGCTTCCACGTATAACCGCCGCGATAGGTCACATAAAGTTATGCAGGCTACAGCCACATCATCTTATGGAGTTTTACAATAATCTGGGTGAAAAGGGAATAAGACTTGATACAAGGTACAAGTCTTGTAGCGATTTTAAGGCTATACTAACCGCCGCCGGATATACTCAAAAAACACTTTCAGAGGCGGCAAGTGTGAGCGTTACGACAATAAGGGCCTGTTATGAGGGGCGGAACGTATCAAGGAAAACAGCCGATAAGATAAACGGAATACTTAAACAGAAAAACCTTTTTGAAGCTGTAAATGAAGATAAACGGCTTTCAGACAAAACAATATCAGAATATCACCGCTGTATCTCTTCAATACTCACGGCGGCGGTGCAATGGCAGGTAATACCGTCTAACCCTTGTCAAAGAGTCAAGCCGCCTCAATCAGAACATAAAGAGCCGGTTATATTAGATGAAAAGGGAACGGCGGAATTGATACAATGTCTTGAAGATGAACCGCTGAAATATAAAACCGCTGTAATGCTATTGTTATATACAGGTATGCGGCGCGGTGAGTTATGCGCCTTGAATTGGTCTGATATTGACCTTGACAAAGGAATATTGCATATA
>CAJUFV010000127.1 GCA_910585795.1 uncultured Clostridia bacterium
AAAAAAAATTCACAAAAAAGTAATAAACCCCTTGCAATCTTAAACACTTTATGTTAAAATATCACTTGATGTTTTGAAAAAGTGTCAGGAGGTGTAATAAAATGGCAAAATGTGATGTTTGCGGAAAAGGCGTTTCCTTTGGTATCAAAGTCAGCCATTCTCACAGAAGGTCTAACAGAACCTGGAAGCCTAACGTAAGAAAAGTAAGAGCGGTTGTTAACGGTTCAGTTAAATCAATGCACGTTTGCACTCGTTGCCTTCGCAGTGGAAAGGTAGAACGCGCTGTTTAATTTGCATGTGAGGTAGGACAGCTTGCGAGAAAAGCAGGCTGTTTTTTTTCTGCCGCGTAAAATTCTTTTTAATTTTTTTACAATTTAATTGCTTTTTATTGGTTTTTCTGTTATACTATAATAAGCTGATTATATAAGAATAGATTTCAAAGGGGTGTATTGATTGGAGAAGCTCTTAGTCAGGGGTGGAAACAGACTTTGCGGCTCTGTTACTATAAGCGGCGCAAAAAACGCCGCTGTTGCGATACTGCCTGCTTGTCTTCTTGTAAAAGACAAGTGCAGAATTGAAAACCTACCCGATATTAAGGATGTAAAGCTGTTTTTGAAAATTCTTGAAAAGCTTAACGCCTATGTTAGATATATAGATAAAAATACTGTTGAAATAGACTGTACAAATGTTGACTCATTTGTTCCTCCCGGCGACCTAACAAGGAAAATGAGAGGCTCAAGCTATCTTATGGGAGCTTTGCTCGGACGTTTTTCACACTTTAGCGTGGATCCGCCTGGCGGCTGTGATTTTGGTACACGCCCTATTGACCAGCATATAAAAGGCTTTGAAATGCTTGGCGCCAATATTGACACCTCACGCGGCGTTATAACAGGCAGCGCTGAGCGTCTTCACGGAGGAAATGTTTTTTTTGACGTTGTAACTGTAGGCGCGACAATAAACACTATGCTTGCCGCAGTCTGCGCTGACGGTATGACCATTATAGAAAACGCAGCAAGGGAACCGCATATTGTTGACCTTGCAAATTTTCTTAATAATATGGGCGCGAATATTAGAGGAGCAGGTACTGAAACAATAAAAATCAAGGGCACACAAAATCTGCGCGGCGGAGCGTATACTATTATACCCGACCAGATTGAAGCAGGTACATTTATGATAGCCGCAGCGGCTACAAGAGGAGATGTAGTGCTTAACAATGTCATTCCGCGTCATCTTGAGATAATCAGCGCAAAGCTTATTGAAGCTGGCGCAAATGTAAGCGAAGGCGATGACAGTGTCAGAGTTTGGGTTGATGAAGGAACGGTATTCCGGCGTATCAACTTTACCGCGCTTCCGTATCCCGGATTTCCTACTGATATGCAGCCACAGCTTGTTACATTTTTATCAACGATAAAAGGGACAAGCACTGCGCGCGAAGGTGTTTGGGACAACCGTTTCAGATATGTAAACGAGCTTAAACGCATGGGCGCAAATATACGAGTTGAGGGCAAGCTTGCCATCATTGACGGCGTGGATAGTCTTAACGGCGCAAATGTAAAAGCCAATGACTTGCGCGCGGGCGCCGCGATGATTATAGCCGGACTTATGGCAGACGGCATTACAGAAATAACAGACATCTATCATATTGACAGAGGCTATGAAAATTTTGAAGAAAAATTCGTCAAAATCGGCGGTGATATACAGCGTATACAAGTCGTTGACGATATATATTAAAAGAAAATAAATTTACAAAGCCTGTCAAACGACAGGCTTTAATAATGGGAAGGCTGAAATGATTACTTTTATTTCACTTATAAGCGGCTCGTCCGGAAATGCGACATTCATTTCCGACGGTAAAACCAATTTACTGATAGACTGCGGTATGTCCGGCGCGAAGCTGAAAGACGCTCTGCATACCGTTGATATACTGCCGGAAAGCATAGACGCGCTTCTGCTCACCCATGAGCATATTGACCATACCAAAGGCGCGGGGATTGTTTCGAGACGATATAACCTGCCTGTTTATGCAACTGAAGGCACATATCTTTCATCTGATATAGGTAAAATTGCAGATGAAAATATTAAAACAATATCCGAAGATACATATTTTGAGATAGGCAATATAGGCATACACCCTTTTGCAATACCGCATGATGCAAAGCAGCCTGTAGGCTTTACTTTTCATATTAATGGTGAAAAATACTCAATTGCTACTGATATAGGAAAAATGACAAAAGAAATAGCGGAAAATATTTCCGGCAGTAAAAAAGTACTTCTGGAGTCAAATCACGATATTGAAATGCTGCGCTGCGGCGCATATCCTTTTCCGCTAAAACAAAGAATCTTAGGCGAATACGGTCATCTTTCAAACGAAGTGGCCGCAAAAACAGCACTGTATCTTGTCCGCAGCGGTACAGAGCATATTATGCTCGGACATCTCAGTATAGAAAATAACCGTCCGGAAATAGCGCTTCTGGAAACTCATAATTTACTCTCTCTGTCCGGCGTCAGCGTCGGAAAGGATATGACGCTTCAGGTAGCTAATAGCTACAAGCCAACATTATTTTAAAAGGATTTAATGATGAATATAACTATTATATGTGTGGGAAAAATCAAAGAAAAATATTTTACTGCTGCTATTGAGGAATATTCAAAACGTCTCTCTCGATTTGTGAAGCTAAAAATAATCGAGGTTCCTGATGAAAAAATTCCGGATAATGCCTCAACTAAAGAAATAAATATAGTCAAAGAAAAAGAAGGAGCAAAAATTCTTACAAAACTGCCTGAAAATTCCTTTGTTATCACACTATGTATTGAAGGCACAGTGCTTTCTTCACTTGAGCTTGCTAATAAAATAGCAGATATATCAATGAATTCAAGCAATATCACTTTCATTATCGGCGGCTCTCTCGGCCTTTGTGACAATGTCAAGGCCAAATCACAGCTTCGTCTTAGCTTCGGGCAAATGACTCTTCCCCATCAGCTTATGCGGGTTGTGCTTCTGGAACAAATTTACAGAACATTTAAAATTAACAGCAATGAAAATTATCATAAATAAAAAAACTGTATGCTTTTTTAATTATCTGCAAAAAATAATAAAAACATTGCGGAGGTGTTAATATGGCAAAACAAGGAATGAGACGCGAACGCTACGGCGACATACACGGCGGCAGAAATCCAAAGGACCATATGCCGAAAAACGAAATGCCGCCTGTTCCTGAAATACAGGGTAAAGCGAAAACAACAAAGGAAAAGGCCAAACCGATAATAAAATAATCTTTATAAAAATCCGTCAGATATATTCTGCCGGATTTTTACAGCACAAAAAAACGTGTTGCTATTGAGAAATAAATCAAAATTGATGCCGCGTCCACAATTGTTGTAATAAGCGGCGCCGCCATTACAGCAGGGTCCAATTTACAACGTTTAGCCGCCATAGGCAGCGTGCATCCAATAAACTGGGATATAATGACTATAGCCACAATAGATATGCTCACAGCCGCAGCGATTTTTAAATCGCCCTCCATTATCCATATCCTGAGTCCATTTACCGCAGATAAAGCTATACTTATAATTATTGAAATTCTAAGCTCTGTAAAGACCACTTTAAAAAAATCTTTAAGTCTTATCTCATCAACACTCATACCGCGTATAATCATAGTGGAGCTTTGCGAACCGCAGTTTCCTCCTGTACTCATCAGCATCGGTATAAATGACACAAGCAGCGGCACTGCGGAGCATGCAGCCTCATATTTCGTAAGTATCGCTCCCGTTATAGCCGCCGAAAGCATTAGTATCAAAAGCCATACAATTCTGTTTTTAGCATGTCTTATATCAGAAGTTTTAAAATAGGACTCCTCTGTAGGGCTGATTGCGGCCATTCGTTCAATATCTTCCGTCGCCTCATCCTGCATAACATCAATAGCGTCATCAAACATAACAATACCCACAAGTCTGCCTTCATCATCCACAACGGGCATTGTAACAAAATCATATTTGTTCATATCCTTTGCCACGTCTTCCTTATCGTCCAGCGTGTGAACACAAACAATTGTTTTATCCATTATATCACATATCTTATCCTCTCTTTGCGCCAGCAACAAATTTTTCACTGACAAATAGCCTAAAAGCTTTCTGTTTTCATCCGTTATATAGCAGGTATAAATTGTTTCCGCCTCATTTATCGTACGGCGTATACGCTTTATCGCGTCATCCACAGTCATTTTCGGACGCAGACTTATATAATCAGTTGTCATAAGCGAACCAGCGCTGTCTTCAGGATATTTCAGTATTTCATTTATCATCTGACGCATTTCAGGGTCAGTATTTTTTAAAATACGCTTTACAACATTAGCAGGCATTTCTTCAACAATATTTGCCGCATCATCCACATATAGCTCATCAAAAACCTCTTTGATTTCATTATCAGAAAATCCGCGTATTAAAAGCTCCTGATTATCTGTATTCATAAGCGCGAAAGTATCCGCCGCGAGGTCTTTCGGCAACAGCCGAAACAGAAGCGGCAGTCTCTCTGACTGTATCTGCTCAAATATAGCGGCAATATCCGCCTCGTTCATTGTGGACAGCACATCACGAAGCGATGAATATTTTTTATTTTTAAGTAAGGTTTCCATTGTATTTACAATTACTGAAAGCATATCCATCCCTCCTGACATTTTATATATACAGTATACGCTTATTTTTCATTTATGTCAATTTGCTAATTAAAAATATATCATTTTTTTTTAAAATACTATTGACATTTATCTGTTTTTACTGTACAATAGTAAGGCAGTTAAATATATGGCCCGGTAGTTCAGTTGGTTAGAACGCCAGCCTGTCACGCTGGAGGTCGTGAGTTCGAGCCTCATCCGGGTCGCCAATATATAGTAACCGATTACATCTTTTTGATAAATCGGTTATTATTTTTTTCAAGAAAATATAAGCCACCCTCCTAATTTCGCGAAAATTCACAAAAGGCTGGGCGGCGTCTTCTTTCTCCTTTTGTAAGATTCTGATGCCCCTTCCCATGCGAAAAAAAGACATTCAAGGATTTATTTTAATCCTCAAATGTCCTTGCATATTTCATTATAATTGTGTCCATTTCTACTTTAGAAAACACCAAATAGCTCCTCCAACTGGGCTCGAATTATGATTACGTGATATTTTATTATTTCATAACTTCCCGTAACCCACGCTGTTATGCGTCTTTTGACCGTTCCACTTCTTTTATATTATCACCGTTTGTTCTAAGTTTTTGTAACATTAATGGACAATTCCATGATATACCTTCCGCAAATATAAATCATATTATATTGCCATTTGCCTTTATCATCAATAGGCCGTACCATCACTAAAATACGTGTGCGCTTTTAAAATCCCAGCGGAATTTTAAACAATATAAATCCTATAAGTAGCATTGTCCACGATACCATAAACACAATGGAGTATGGCATCATGAGAGAAATAAGGTTTCCCATTGTAAAGTCCGGTTTATATTTTCTCATATACATCAGCACTACGCCTGCGTAAGTCATAAGCGGTGTTATAATATTTGTGGAAGAATCGGCAATTCTGTACGCCGCCGCGACAACATCGGGTGTCATTGAAGAATTGACATGATAAAGCATCGGTATAAATATCGGTCCCAAAAGCATCCACTTGGAACTTAATCCTCCGACAAACAGATTGATTATTCCCGTTATAACAATAAATCCCATTATCAGAACAATGCTCATATTCGACGCACCTATCGCCTGCAAACCCTCTGCTCCAATATACGTAATATACGTTCCTATATTTGAATACGTCAAAAGCGACAGAAAGTTATAGCAGAAAAATGTCAGCACAATAGCATAGCCCATTGAGCCTATCTGCTTCGACATAGCCGATACCACATCAGCGGAATTTCTAAACTTCCCGCTTGCGAAGCCGTAAAAAACTCCCGGCACAAAAAATATCATTGTTATAATAATAATTATATTATCCAAAAACGGCGTTACTGTTTTGCCAGCCTCGTCAACATACTCTCTGAGAGGTCCGAATCCCAGAAAAGCGGCGGTCAGTAATGATATCACGAGTCCCGCTCCCGACCACAAAAGCGCTCTTTTCTCCTTTTTTGTAACCTCAAAATCTCTTATATTTATATCCTTCGGAATAATATACTTCTGCTTCTGAAGCCTCGGTCTGACAAACTTAAGTGTGACAAATCCGCCTATCAGAACAAGCATTACAGTTGACGCAAGCATAAAATAATAATGCATTGTCATAGGATTTATCTCCTTACCCAAATATGACACAAACGGTATATTCTGGTTCTGGGCAAAAGCCTGAGCATTAGTTCCTATGATTACATCAACCACTGTCGCAGGTATGAGATTTGCGCTGAAGCCCGCGCTCACTCCCGCGAAAGCTGCTGCCATACCGATAATCGGATTTTTGCCTATTCCAACGTATAAAAGTCCGGCAAGCGGTATTAATATAAGATATCCCGCATCGGTAGCAATATTGCTCATAATACCGAGAAGCACCATTACAAACGGCAGAAGCCTGTCCGAAACATTCGTACCCATTCGTCTTATAAGTGCCGACAGAAGTCCGCTTTCTTCCGCTATTCCTATACCGAACATCACTATAAGAATTGTTCCTACTATTCCCCCAGCATATCCCAGCCAGTTATTTAATATAGCGTTTGAAAATATCCACCTGATATTTTCAAACGTAAGCATATTTTTGATTTCATATGTCACACTGCTTCCGTTGGGAGAGGTCATGGAAAATCCCCTTCCGCCGAATATCGCTGTCAGAGTAATTACAATAACATAAAGCATCATAAAAATAATAACAGGATCAGGTATTTTTCCGCCAAGCTTTTCAATAATTCCTGTTTGTTTTTTTAAATTTTTAACCGAAATGATAATCACTCCCTTCGGTATTACTATACCATAAGGCAGCGATTTAATTCAACAAGCAATATATTCCATGCTGAATACCATAATAATCGTTATATATCTGTGAACAAGAAGCATAAGCGTCAACAGTACTGACCGAGCGACCTTTTCCTCATGTAATCACTTTGCTTCAAAATGATAAATTGCTATTGCGATTTACTCCTTTCTGCCTACCGTATAGACGGTTTTTGTTTCTTTGGCAGAGCCGCCCACATATAATTTTCATTTTAATCGTAAAATCAATTCAAAAATATGAGGCAATTCTTCTGAGTCATACCTTGTTTCAATTATAAGAGCCAGAACATATTTTAAGGACTTGCCATACATATACGCGCCGCCTTAATTTCCTGTCCACTGGAATGTCGCCTTTGATGCTCTCTGTTTTGATAAGCCGCGTATTATGTCTGTAACATCTTCTGTTCGTCCCGTTTCATTCTCTGCTAAATCCGCAGCATTTGAATTCACTAATAACCTTTGTTCATTATAACGATACTCTTCTCCATTTTTTAGATTAAAAAGCGTCGGCAATTCATCTGTTGCATTTTTATCCAAACAATATATAGCAAATTCATATCCTTTGAGTGACGTTCCGCCCCCAATAAGTGTAGCTTTTGTTATCTCATAGTCCTTAGGAATATCATAACTGAATTTCGCAAAAGCATAGCCTGACCCATCTCCACTAACTGATTCTTTATTAAAATATTCTTCTTCGCCGTCAAGTGTAACAGTTCTGCCAGCCTCCAGATTCTTTCCATATGGTACCACTTACTGTATGTTCTAATGTCGCAGAAATGACTTTATCAATCCTTCTATCTGAATCATCGCTGGAAATTCATATTCTTCTTCACTGCCATCTGAAAATTCAAAAACCATTTTATATTCGCCAATTTGTAAACTCTTTAAAAGCTCTGGCGTAATAGGCATGATTTATCAATGGCACCCATTAGAAAAAGAGGCGACAGCTATCAAATCAAGGTAGCTGTTGCTATGACACAAACGGAAAACAGGTTATTCGCACAAAATCGCGGAAAGCAACTGCTAATATGACAGCAAAACAAATTGAAAAAGAACTAAACCGACAAGCCGTAATGTTTGAGAAAGCTTGTATGAACGGCTTATTTACCACATCAATAAAGTTTTCTGATTTTATTGAACAATGGAAAACAGAATATGCTGTAGCTCATTTCAAGAGAACAACCATGGACACAATGAACCACGCGCTAAAACGAATTGAAGAAGAACTCGGACATTTCCGAATGGACAAGATAAATTCACGGACAATAAAAAATCTTATTCAATCGCTTGTAAATGATAATAAAAATCATAAGTCGTTAGGCGCTAAATCAGTAAAAAATTACATATCCTTTACATCATCAATATTTGATTATGCTTGCATTTAGAAATAATTTCCAAAAATCCGTACCTGAATGCAAAAATTCCAACTGTCAAATACACTCAAAGATATATATAGTCTTGAAGAAACACAGCATTTCATTGATGTTCTGATGAAACAAGCACCACTATTATATTAATGCTATTTCATATTAGCAATATTCAGCGGCTTCAGACGCAATGAATTGTGTGGATTAAGTTAGGACAATATTGATTTAAAAATCATACTAACACTGTTGAAAAAGCCTTATATCACATCACAAAACAATGCGATGTGATTGAAATACCAAAACGGCATATTCTAACAGAAGTCTACGGTTATCTAATGAAATATTTGAATTATTGCGTAAATTACAAAACTTTTATGCAAATGAAAGTATGCGCTTAGGGACGAAATGTACTGACACAAATTTTGTATTCAAGCGTTTAGACGGTAATGCGCTTCCACCAATCATACCAAATGAGTGACTGCATAAATTTTGTGAGAAAGAAGATTTAAAATGTATTGTTTCCCATTCATTCAGGCATCTCAATGCTTGGCTTATGATTAACAATGGTGCAAGCGTAAAACCGTTCAAGCGTATTTAGGACATAGCGCCGCAAGTACAACTCTCGACATCTATGCCCATGCATTTTCTAAATCACAGACAATAGCAAGCGAAAGCGTGGCAAGCAGTTTCAAGTTACGATACGATAGAATAAAGGACAAACAAAGGACAAAATGGAATTGAAGAAAATGAAAAATCCTGAGAACGGCTTAATGCCTAACTTCTCAGAACTAATACTGGTGGACCCATTCCTACCAAATCCGAATTGTTCACTTCGTCAAATGTAATCGTTCTTGCTCCGTCTCTGAAATTGTATGTAATAATCAATTTATCGTCATAGAGATAAACTGAATTTACAAATGTGTCTATAATTCTTTGTTTGTATTCCTCGTCATCAATATTTCCGTCTTTAAATTTATCAATCCAGAATTTGATTCCTTCTTTTGTCAAAATGGGGTGTTCCGCTTCCTCTGTTATCAATAATATTTCCAAATTGGCTTTTTGCTTTTCAAGTTCTTCTAATCTTTGCTTTGTTGAAGATGTAACTACTCCCATCTGAATGGCATTAAGCATATTGCCTATAGCTTTTTCAACACCTTTAAGATGTTGCTTAAGGACGGTTACTTTACTGTTTTCTTCTGTTTGTAAATTATAAACTCTTTCAACAATTCTGTCAATTACATCGTCTTGTAATAAATTCTGTTTTGTCAATATAACAATTAAATTTTCTATGTAGTCCTTTTTGACTGTCTTTTTATCACAAGATTTATTTTTCTTTGCATTAGCGCATTTATAATATTGATACATTACATTTTTTGAACCGTAACCGCTTTCGCCTATCATATATGAGCCACATTTACCACAAAAAAATTTTGTGCTTAAAAGATAGTTTATTCTTGCTTTTTGTTTTGCAGGAGCATATTTATTCCGTTCTATTTTCTTTTGTACCTTATTGAACACTTCTTCC
>CAJUFV010000128.1 GCA_910585795.1 uncultured Clostridia bacterium
AAATAAATAGTTTATTTATACATAACACATAATAATTATTTTCTATAATATATTCTCAAGCTTTAATTTATAATTTTTCGGCAAATGCTCAAACAAAAAGCCCAAAACATTACATCTGGCAAGCGCGTCCGCCTGTTGTCCCCCGTGTATATAGCTTACCAGCTCCGATACATTTATTTCTATAGTATCCAGCTCCTCATGATTACCAGTAGCCGCAAGCACGGCATCCTTCTTATCCAGATATTCCGCCATTTTTACCGTTTCTCTCTCTGCCGCTTCAAAATCCTCTTCCTCAAGCGCCATAATTATATTTCTGTTCATTGACGCGAACTCTTCAGAAACAGAATCAATATGGCTGGTATAAATAATACTTCCGGCAATCATGACAACGGCTATACACAACGATATAATCACGCCCTTCATTTCCAGTCAAATTCCCCTTTCATCTGGATAAAAAGCTCACCCTCCGCGTCCAGCGAAGCGATAAACACTTTTTTAATATCATCAATACTATATTTGCCAAGCTCCTTCATAAGCCATTCTCTATCCTTTTCAGCCCTTATAAGTTCATGCTCATTCAAGGTGCCGTCAGAAATAAGAGTGCACGGTAAGCCGTCATGACGCACATTCTCAAGACGCAAATCCTCCGTTGTCACACTTCGCGCGCTGTCTTTAGGTATAACGCTCAGCTTTCCGCTCGTCTCCACAACAGCAACCTCTACATCCGACACATCATGACAGCCGTTAAGACGCAGCTCCTCCAGCAGGTCATTTATATTAAAACGCAGTCTTGCCAATTCCTTCTCATTTATTTGACCGTTATATATAACAATACTAGGTTCTCCGCTGAGCAGCTTACGCATCCTCTTACTTTTAAGACTCAGATACGACATTGTAACCTCCGCCACAAGCAATGTCATTACCGGAACAATTCCCGACAAAAGAGGTATATCTATTGCCTGCATAGGTACTGACGCAAGGTCGGAAATCATTATCGCCACAACAAGCTCCGATGGCTGAAGCTCGCCAAGCTGTCTCTTGCCCATTATTCGCATCGCTATTATTACCATTATATATAAAATAAGTGTTCTTATAACCGGCACCAGCATAGCTGCTATCCCAACTCCTTTCATATGACTGTTTCAGAGAATTCTACGAAATTATATAATCTCATGAATATCATTAATATACAGTAAATATTTACGGGGCTTTTACTTCTGACTCTTTTTCTATATTCTCCTTCAAACTATGTTTTTATGTATCACTTTACTTTCACATGTTAAAGTGATATAATATATA
>CAJUFV010000129.1 GCA_910585795.1 uncultured Clostridia bacterium
CTTAATAATTTCTTTTTCATATTTATGTAACCTTCCTTTCGATATATGTGTAATATTATTTTAACATAAAAATTGAAAATATACAATAAAAAGTTTGATTTTTGTATAGCAATATTAATTAAAATATAGTATAATGGTAAATATATGTACAAATTTTCAAAAAAACGGAAAGGAAAAAATCCAATGGATACTTTTTTTGACTATATTTTGAAATTCTTCCATTTATTACGAATAAGTGACATTATCGATATCCTTATAGTTGCGGTTATTTTTTACTACCTTATAAATCTTATCCGCGAGACACGCGCCATGCAGCTTGTAAAAGGAATTGTATTCCTTTTTGTTGTATTCTTTCTGAGCCAGTGGCTCAAGCTCAACGCTCTGAATTTCATACTTGGAGGCGCTATGCAAATAGGAGCCTTTGCAGTTATTGTAATTTTTCAACCTGAGCTGCGTAATCTGCTTGAACGAATGGGACGATTTAAAGTCGGTAATATTATTGATTTTGCGGCGGATAATTCAGAGGAGAATATATCCAGGGTAATAGATTCTATTTCAATAGCAGCTGAAAATATGTCTAAATCAAAAATCGGAGCACTGATTGTTCTTGAGCAAAGTACCCCCCTTGGTGAATTTATAAGCACCGGTACCATGCTTGACGCAAATGTTTCCAGCAGTCTTCTTGAAAATATATTTGTTCCCAATACTCCGCTTCATGACGGAGCGGTCATAATACGAGGCAGCAAAATAATTACCGCTGGCTGTCTGCTTCCGCTTACAGCAAATAATAACCTATCGCATGACCTTGGCACGCGTCACAGAGCAGCCATAGGTCTTAGCGAGGTCACTGATGCTATAGTTATTGTCGTAAGTGAAGAAACAGGGAAAATTTCTATCGCCAGAAACGGCTCTCTTACACGTAATCTCTCCAGAGAATCCCTTGCTAAAGCACTGAAAAAAATTGTCAGCCGAAAAAATGAAGCTAATCAGAAGATAGATAAAATTATGTTCTGGAGGTCAAAATAATGAAGAAAAAGCCAAGTAAAACACGCACTCAAAAATTCCAAACAATAGTGTTATCTATTTTACTCGCAATTATTGTATGGCTTCTTGTAATATATGTAAACGACCCAAATATTACAACAACCATTTCTGATTTAAATATACGATTTGTGGGTGAAGCGCCTCTGCGAGAAAAAAAGCTTGCAATAACCGGCAAAAATAACATCCATCCTTTGTCCGTAACCGTAACAGGCAAAAGAAGCGACCTGATAAATTTTATGGAACACATTTATGTGGAAGTTGACGTAAGCAATATTTCTGACATTGGTGAGTACAAGCTCACGGGAACCATTTCTATACCAACAACACGTATAACCGTTGAAAAAGAAAATTACAGTGAAATACCCGTAGCAGTTGAACCCTTAACAACCAAGGATATTACTGTATCTGTAAAACAAACCGGCACAATACGAAATAAGCTGGTGCAATCTGTTATAAGTGACCCTAAAGTTACAATAACAGGCGCAAAAAGTGAAATTGACAATGTTTCCGGCGCGGTTGCAACAGTTGATATTTCTAATCTGCACGAGGATAAAACAGAACGCGTAAGCTATCTTCTTACAGATGCCTCAGACAATCTTATCAACTCCAATGAGACGCTTGAAAGCACGCGTTCCTATGTAGATATTTCACATACTATCTATGATGAAAAAACACTTCCTGTTATTGCTGTACTGTCAGCAGAGCTTGACAATGACTATATATTACAGAACGATAAAACAGTTGTTACACCATCAACAGTCACAGTCGGTGTTACTCCTGATAACACAAGCGACCTTCTTATTGCTCGAATAACTAAAATTGATAATGATACAGTTACTTCGTGCGCTCTGGAAAACCCATCAGGAATGTATATTCCGCCTGATAGCCGTGAAATCAAAGTGAAAACAGAGCTTATAAAAAAAGCTGTCGCACAAATGGAGCTTGAAGTCCACATAGAAAACCTTCCGGATGGCCTTTCAGCCCACACAACAGAAAATTTATCAGCCTCCGTATGGGGAGAAGAAGGAAAACTGACTCCGGAAAACATCTATGCCTCAGTTGACGCTTCAGAGCTTGAAAAAGGAGAGCATACATTACCCGTTACTCTTCGCGGAAACCATGCCGGATTTATCGGTGAATATACTATAAATGTTATTGTAGAATAGGAGAAAATTATATGACAGACAAACTAGTAAGAGGAAACAGTATGGACGGCGCTATCCGAGTATTTTCCGCTGTCACTACTGAACTTGTGAATGAAGCACAGCGTATACACCACACCTATCCAGTTGCAACAGCCGCTCTCGGAAGGCTATTGACAGGCGCCGCACTAATGGGCGCTGCCGGATTGAAAAATGAATCAGACAGCATGACTCTGCAAATAAAAGGCGAGGGCGAAATCACATCACTTGTAGCTGTAACTGACTGCCAAAGCCGTGTAAGGGGCTATATCTCAAATCCATTTATAGACCGTCCTTTAAATGGAAACGGAAAACTTGATGTTGGCGGCGCAATAGGCGGCGGATATTTAAGTGTTGTACGCGACCTTGGCCTAAAAGAGCCGTATGCAGGTCAAATCCCTCTTGTATCAGGCGAAATTGCTGAAGACCTTACCTACTATTACGCTAAAAGCGAGCAAATCCCGACCTCAATCGCTCTGGGCGTGTTGGTGAATACGGATAATTCTGTAATCGCGGCAGGAGGCTTCATGATACAGCTTATGCCGGAAGCGACCGAGGAAATGGCTTTACAGCTTGAAGATATTCTAAAAAAGCTACCTCCCGTAACAACTATGATTAAAGACGACATGACAGCGGAGGACATACTGTTCCAAGTAACAGAAGGGTTTTCAATGCTATGTGAAAATACAGCTGTTATACCAAAATATGAATGTAAATGCTCAAAAGAACGTATGGAAAAAGCGCTTATTTCAATCGGCAAATCCGAATTACAGTCTATTATAGACGAGCAGGGTGAAGCAGAACTTACCTGTCAGTTCTGTGATAACAAATATCTGTTTAAAAAACAGGAAATGGAACAATTACTGGAACTGGCTAAAGGATAAAAGTAAAGCTCCTGAAATATTCAGGAGCTTTGTTTTTCTTTCATAAATATATCTATTAATGCTTTTGCCTCAGTAAATGAATTATTACTGCTTACATAATGTATTCTCTTGTCACGGCGAAACCATGTAAGCTGTCTTTTCGCATATCGTCTTGAGCTTTTTTTGATTATTTCAACAGTCTCTTCAAAGCTTGACTGTCCGTTCAAATAGTCTATAACTTCTTTATATCCTATACCTTTCATAGAATTAAGCGCTTTATCATATCCCATATCCATCAGCTGCCTGACTTCATCAACAAGTCCATCATCCATCATCATATCCACTCTGCGGTTAATTCTTTCATACAGAACCTTTCTGTCCCATTCGATACAAAGTATAAGCGGATTATACCGGCTTTGCCTTTGTCTTGTTTCTTCCTGATGCTGTGAAATCGGCTTGCCCGTGACCTTATAAAACTCAATTGCGCGGATAATACGCCTCACATTATTAGGGTGAAGCCGCCGTGCTGATACCTTATCGAAATCCGCAAGTATATTTAACAGATACTCACTTCCTTTTTCCTCAGCGCAGTGCTGAAGGTCTTCCCGAAGCCTATAATCAGTATCAATTTCACCGAAGGTAACATCGTTAATAACAGAATTCATGTATAACCCAGTACCTCCGGCAATTATCGGCATTTTTCCCCGTGAATAAATATTTGAAATTACTTTATGCGCTTTTTCAGTATAATCCGCGACGCTGAATTCCTCATCAGGCTCAAGAAAATCAATCAGATGATGAACAGCCATGCTTCTTTCCTCCGACGTAGGCTTCGCTGAGCCTATATCCATATACCTATAAATCTGCATACTATCAGCACTTACAATTTCTCCGTCAGTATAATTTGCAATATCAATTGCCAATCCTGTTTTTCCGGAAGCTGTCGGCCCCGCGACTGCTATCAATGGTATTTCAGACAATTCTCTTGAACTCCTTTTCCATTTCCTTTTTGCTCATTGTTATAATAATAGGTCTGCCATGCGGACAGGTATTAATATTTTTAAGACGCAGTACCCTGCGAAGCAATTCTTCCATCTCCGCCTTGCTTATCTTCATGTTAGCTTTTACCGCCGCTTTACACGCTATTGTATAAAGCAACCTTTGATATTTTTCAGTTATAAGCTCCTTTTGCATTTCTTCTCCCTGTGACACAAGCTCCAGCACAAGCGGTTCCACCTCACCTGCTCCAAGCTCTCCGGGAACACTTCTTATAATTACAGCGTCTTCACCAAATTCCTCTGATTCAAAGCCCATATTATCAAACAGGGATTTATTGTCACGGTATGCATTCATTTCATTTCCTGTAAGATTCACAATAACAGGCTCTATTAACATCTGTGACATCACCTGTTTTGATTCCATATCCGCTTTCAGTTCTTCATATTTCAGTCTCTCATGAGCAGCATGCTGGTCAACAATCAGCATTTCTCCTTCCTTCTGGGCAATAATAAACGAGTCAAACACCTGTCCTATTATCTCAAAGTATTCATCAGCAAATACAGTTTTATCTTCATAAAGCGATTCTGAATTAACGTAATCATGCATTCCCTGTTTTACAACGTTTTTTTCAATTCCTTTATCCGTACTTTCTGATATGAGTCCTTTCATCTCCGCTGACGGTGAAGCAAATGAAGCGGTTATCTGTCTGTCGCTTGAAACAGAGGGCTTTGATTTTATAAAATCAAGCTTTATATTAGCATCAGACATTTTAGTGTCCCCACCATTATCCTGCTCAATTACCTTTGAAGACCCTCTCTTCCTATCCTCAATGTTCTTTAAAAAGTGATTTTCCCTTGGATTATATTTAGGCGTGTCAGGACGTTTAGTCATGCTCCTTGGCAGTGCGTCAATCATCTCGGAAAGTCTAATCTGCTCCTTAGGTGTATCACGCTTAAATTCATCAGATGTAAATAGTGTTTTAACAGTCTGTCCGCTATCTGTACGTTCAATCTTGGGAACATTCGGAATAGCATACAGAACATTTTTCACACCATAGTAAACGGCGTTATAAATCGCTTTTTCATCTGAAAATTTAACCTCCAGCTTAGTCGGATGCACATTTATATCTATCTGAGCCGGATTAATTTCTATATTAAGCACCGCCATTGGGAATTTGCCTATCATAATCTGATTTTTATACGCACTCTCAAGAGCCGATATAATTGTTTTACTTGTTATATATCGTTTATTTACAAAAAAGCTCTGATAATTACGTTTCGGTCTTGCAAGAGTCCCCTTGCCGACCAGTCCGGTGAGATGTATGCCTTCAAATTCATAATTAACCGTAAGTGTTCCGTTGGCGTAGTCCTTGCCGTATACTGTATATACAGCATTTTTAAGAGAACCGTCACCCGGTGAAAACAATTTTTCTTTTCCGTCAATTATCAGTTTAAATGAAATTTCAGGATGTGCAAAAATAAAGCGCGTCATAATATCTGTTATGTATCCAGCTTCAGTAGCATCCTTTTTCAGAAATTTTAATCTTGCGGGAGTATTATAAAACAGATTTTCTACAGAAATAGATGTTCCATTTGGAATACCAGCCTCTTCAGAAGAAAGAATTTCACCGCCGCAGCAGGTTACGCATATCCCGGTCTCATCCTCGCTTCTCTTAGTATATAGCTCTGTTTTTGCAACCGCGCCAATACTGGAAAGAGCCTCACCTCGGAAACCTAATGTATAAATCGCGTCAAGGTCACTGCTTTTCTGTATTTTACTTGTAGCATGACGCAAAAAACATATTTTCGCATCCTCACTGCTCATTCCAATACCGTTATCAGTGACACGCATATAGATACTTCCGCCTTTTTTTATTTCAACAGTAACCAAAGACGCGCCGGCATCAATGCTATTTTCCACCAGCTCTTTTATAACACTTGCCGGACGTTCAACTACCTCTCCGGCCGCTATTTTATTTGACACTTCACTGCTGAGTACATGAATTTTTCCCATATCTATACCTCATTACATTTCTTTTGCCTTTTTCGACAGCTCATATAATTTGTTCATAGCTTCAATAGGCGTAAAAGTAGTCACATCCATCATTTTAAGCTCGTCCGCAATTTCAGACGCAATACCATCACCAAATCCCATCTGATTTACCGGTTCAGCTGTCTTTTTAGTATGATCGACCACCATCTCGTCATTTTCTATTTTTTTCAAAATACTCTTGGCGCTGTTTATAACCTCCTTCGGAACACCGGCCAGCGCGGCAACCTCTATACCATAGCTGTCGTCTGCTCCGCCTCGTACAATTTTACGCAGGAAGGTTATGTCATCACCTCTCTTCTTTACGGCTATTCTATAATTTTTTACACCGTCAAGCCGTTCCTCAAGCTCGGTCAGTTCATGATAATGTGTGGCAAACAGAGTCTTTGCTCCAATTTTACGCTTGTTATGAATATATTCAACAACTGCCCACGCAATAGACAGTCCGTCAAATGTACTTGTGCCTCTGCCAATCTCGTCCAGAATTATAAGTGATTTCTCAGTAGCATTTTTCAAAATATGACTTACCTCGTTCATTTCAAGCATAAATGTGCTTTGTCCTGACGAAATATCATCAGACGCGCCCACTCTTGTAAAAATTTTATCCACTATACCTATTTTCGCTGACTTTGCGGGTACAAAGCTTCCTATCTGCGCCATAAGCGTTATAAGCGCGACCTGACGCATATATGTGGATTTACCAGCCATATTAGGGCCGGTAATTATAAGCATTCTGTCCTCACTTGTATTAAGGTATGTATCATTTGGTACAAACATTGTTTTCCCTGACATTTTCTCCACTACAGGATGTCTGCCGTCTGTTATCTCTATTTTACCGTCATCAGAAATTTCAGGCATAGCAAAGTTGTTTTTAGACGCGGCTTTTGCAAGCGACAACAGTACATCTGTAAGAGCTATTATACTCGCAACACGTTTTAGCCTTTCTATTTCCTCTCCGACACTGCTTCTAACCTGTTCAAAAACATGACTCTCCAATGAAAGAATTTTCTCTGAAGCTCCCAATATTGTATTTTCTATTTCCTTTAGCTTAGGTGTTATATATCTTTCGCAATTTGCCAGTGTTTGTTTTCTTATATATGTTTCAGGCACATCCTTCACGGCTGATTTTGTAACCTCAATATAATATCCGAATATCTTATTAAAGCCCACCTTAAGCTTTGAAATTCCTGTTGCCTCACGTTCCTCCGCTTCAACAGACGCAAGCCATTTTTTGCCGTCACGCATCGCAATACGAAGCTTGTCTATTTCTTCATTAAAGCCTTCCTTTATCACATTTCCGTCACGAAGCATAACCGGAGCATCTTCTGAAACGGCTCTATCCAGCAGTGAGCAAATATCCTCCATCAGGTCAAAATTTTTACACATATCACGAAGCATAGGAGATTTTACATCGCTTAAATTATATTCAAGCTCCGGCAGCTTTAAAAGCGTCATTTTTAGCGCAATCAAATCTCTTGGTGTAACTGTTCCCAATGAAATTCTGCTTATTATTCTTGACACATCATACGTTCCTGAGAGTACGTCAGTAAGGTCATCTCGAAGCATTATATTATTGACAAGCTCTCCTACTGCCTGAAGCCTTTTATTTATTTCCATCGGATTTATCAGCGGCTTTTCGACCCACTGCTTTAACAGTCTTGCTCCCATAGACGTCTGGGTATTGTCAAGAACCCACAGCAATGACCCGCGCTTTGCCTTATCACGCATTGTCTCGGTAATCTCAAGATTACGGCGAGTATTCACATCAATATCCATATACTGATTAACCTCATATGTGGTTATCGTATTTATATATGTAAGACTCCTCTTCTGCGTATGCTCCAAATACTCTATCATAGCGCCAACCGCATAAACGGCATAAATTTTCTTATCAAGATTTATTTCCGCCAAGGACTGTTTATTAAACTGGGAGAGAATTTTCTCCTCAAATCCAGAATTTTCAAAAAACTCATCTGTACATTCATCAACCGAAATATGAAACCTCAGTTCTATCTGTCCTGAAAGCACTGCCGCCGCGGCGGAATTTACAAGTATTTCCTTCGGCTCATACCGAGCAATTTCATTCATAGCCTCGTCAGCGCCGATTATTTCCGTAGTATAAATTTCACCTGTTGACACATCTGATACCGCAAATCCAAAATTATCATCCCTGCTGTAAATAACGGCAAGATAATTATTTGTTTTTTCGTCCAGAAGCTCCTCGTCAATAACTGTTCCAGGTGTAACAACCCTGATAACCTCACGTTTTACAATTCCCTTTGCCAGCTTCGGGTCTTCTACCTGCTCGCATATAGCCACCTTATATCCCTTTTCAATAAGCTTCGCTATATATACGGAGGCGCTGTGAAAAGGAACGCCGCACATAGGCGCGCGCTCCTCTAATCCGCAGTTTTTACCGGTAAGCGTTATTTCAAGCTCTTTTGATACCAGAACCGCGTCATCAAAAAACATCTCATAAAAGTCACCAAGACGATAAAATAAAATACAGTCGGGATAATCCTCTTTTGTCTGCAAATACTGTGTCATCATCGGGGTTATCTGCTCTTTTGGCATTTGCTTGTTCTCCTTATCTGGTTATTTCTTCTTAGGTTAATCTAAAACAAAAGTACCTTTTCTACTATATAGCAATACTGTCAACCACAAATATCAATGACAGCCTCCGCAAGTACCGCAGTCATGGGTACAGTTCGGGTCCTGACCCGTGATATAAAAATTAAGCACCTGATTTACTTGATTTACAAGATTGTCGAATTCCTTTTTCGCGTCTATATACTTGCTGATAACATCAGACTGTGACAGCATTTCCTCAAAAGCCTCGTTATTCTTCTTTACCGCTTCCTCACGCGTTATCTTATTATTCTGCATATCACGCGCAAGATTCATTCTCTGAAGATTATACGCCTTTAAAAGCTCCTGAGCGTTATCATCATTATCCTGGAGAATCTCCATATTTTTAGCATTTTTCATTTCCTCACTGTTCTGTATCAATTCTCCAAGCTCTCTTGCTTTTTCCATTATCTCATTCATTTTTGTTTGTCCTTTCTTTTATTTTACTAATTCTCCGTTTAGACTCCACGTGTGAGCTTCTGTAATTCTTACGTCAATATATTGACCTATAAGTGATTTATCACCCTTAAAATTTACTATTTTTGAGCTGTCACAACGGCCTGACAAAACAGCCTCATCATTTTTACTTGTACCGTCAACAAGCACTCTTTCTATTCTTCCCACATACGCCTCATTTTTACGCTTGGAAATTTCATTTTGAACCTCCAGCAGCTTGTTAAAATTAGCGTGTATCTCCTCATCTGTCAGAACAAAATCCAGCTTTGCCGCCGGTGTTCCCTCACGTCTTGAATAGATAAATGAAAAAATATTGTCAAATTCCGCTTTGCGCAGTACATCAAGCGTCTCTTCAAAATCCTCATTTGTTTCCGTGGGAAAGCCCACAATCACATCGGTTGACAAAGAAATATCCGGAATTGCTTTCTTTACTTTATCAATTTTCGCAAGATATTCCTCCTTTGTATATTTCCTGTTCATCTGCTCAAGAATTTTATCCGAACCCGCCTGAAACGGTAGGTGAAGCTGCTTACAGACCTTATCACATTCCGCGATAGTCTGTATCAGCTTATCGCTCAAATCCTTCGGATGCGACGTCATAAAACGAATACGTTCCACTCCCTCTATATCATTGACCATACGCATAAGGTCAGAAAAATCAATATCTGTATCAAGGTCTTTTCCGTATGAATTAACATTCTGTCCCAACAAAGCAATCTCACTGCATCCGCTCCGCACAAGCTCCCTAACCTCTGTGAGCACCGCTTCGGGCGTGCGGCTTCGCTCACGGCCTCTCACATAAGGCACAATACAGTATGAGCAGAAGTTGTTACAGCCATACATCACCGATACCCACGCCTTCTTTGTATCATCGCGCATAATAGGAATATCCTCTGCAATTGCCCCATCGCTCGCTTCTATATCAATGATAGTATTCTTTTCATGCATAGCCTTATAAAGAAGCTGAGGCATGCGGTACAGCGCGTGTGTGCCGAATACAAGGTCAACATGCTCATGCACACTTTTTATCTTTTCTGTGATATGCTCCTGCTGTACCATACAGCCGCATACACCGATAATCATATCACGGCGTTCCTCCTTGATATGCTTTAATATTCCCAGCCTGCCGAATACTTTCTGCTCCGCGTTCTCACGCACCGCGCAGGTATTATATATTACAACATCCGCCAAATGACTATTATCTGTAAACTCAAAGCCGGCCTCACACAGCATGCCTCGTATACGCTCCGTATCGTTCTCGTTCTGCTGACATCCGTACGTCTCAGTCAAAGCCAGTCTTGGACGTCCGTTTCGCTGAGCATACTGCATATTATCCTCTTTAAGCTTCATAATATAGCTTTTCTGCTCTGCAAGCTGTTCGTCTGTAATAAGTTTAGCCATATTTTATTCTCCTAAAATCAAAAGTTTGTATAATTTTATCACATTTTGATGAAAAATACAATATTAAAGCTCATAATCACACACACGTCTTTCTGACACATACGGACGCACATATGCCGCTCCCACAGCCTTATGTGCCGGATGATTCTGATACTCGTTAAGGTCCTGCACGGTTTTGAATGTCGACACAAGCACAACATCGGCCGCTGAATCCGTATCATTAAAATTTAGTCCCACTTCAATATCGGCAATAACATCTATTTTATCCTTCAGTGCCTCAAGGTTTTCCTTAATTGCTTTTGCTTTTCCAGCCTTATCCTCAACAGGCGCCATTTTCCACATTACTATATGCTTTATCATATAAACTATCCTCCGTCTGAATATATAAATTTACTCTGTTTATAAATTGTATCATTTTTATTCTAATTTTTCAATGAAAAATGTGGTTTTTATTGAAAAATAGTGGTATAATAAAAGAAAATAGAAAAAGAAACATCTGAAAGGACGATGGAAATTGAAAAAGCTTATTAAAGCCGCCGCTCTGACAGGCGGAGCATTATTTGTTCTAAAAGGACTTGACAACAGGCTGGAAATTACGCATTATGATTTTTCCTCTGACAAAATACCGCCGCCGTTTGACGGCTTCAAAATAGTTCAGGTTTCCGATTATCACAGCGAGCCTGTGCCGGGACTTGTGGAAGAAATAAAGCGTGAAGCTCCGGATATCATTGTGTCAACCGGCGACCTTTCCGATGATAATGGCAGTTATCTCCCCGCTCTGCGTTTATGTGAGCATCTTACAGATATTGCTCCGGTTTATGCCGTGACAGGCAATCACGATTTATGGCGGGGAGACTATGAGCAGTTTGAACGCGAGCTATCATCAATCGGTGTTGTCACGCTGCATAACGAGCGCAGAATTTTCACACTGCGCGGAAGCGAATTTGCTCTTTCCGGCATAGACGACCCATTTACTACCAACACGTCCAAAGCGGCAGATTACATCCACACATCCGTTGCGAAATTTCCGAAATATAACGGATTTGAAATTCTGCTTTTTCACCGCGCGAATCTTTTTGACCACCTGAAAAGCTATGGCTTTGACCTGATTTTAGCCGGACATATGCACGGCGGTCAGTTCAGACTGCCCACAAGCGGAAAAGGACTTGTCTCTCCACGTTCTGGCTGGGTGGGAAAGGCCTCTGTATTCTTCCCGAAATATGTGGGAGGACGTTATAAATCCACGCATACAGAAATGATAGTAAACCGTGGTACCGGAAACCCTATGATTATACCAAGACTATTTAACAGACCAGAAATAACTGTTATAACATTAAAAACAAAAAAGGAGAAATAAAAATGAAAAATAATAAACAGCTAAAAACTATCTACACCTGCTTTCCGGAAGGAAAGCATAAGGTACTTACAATGAGCTATGACGACGGAAAAAGCTTTGACCGTCAGCTCATTGATATTTTCAACAAATACGGAATAAAGGGCACTTTTCACCTGAATTCCGGACTTACAGGAATTGACGACAGCCGGATACAGCCGGCCGAATTTAAAAAGCTGTACGCCGGACACGAGGTATCCTGCCACACCTCGACACATCCGACAATAGAGCGTTGTCCGCTGTCTCAGGTAGTACAGCAGGTTATTGAGGACAGAAAAGCCCTAGAAGCCGCTGTTGGTTATCCGGTTCGCGGAATGAGCTATCCTAACGGCTCATACAGTCAGGATATTATCGATATGCTTCCCGCCTGCGGCATTGAATACTGTCGTATTGTCGGCAATACAGACGATTTTTCGTTTCCCGACAACTTCCTTGAATGGACCTCCACCTGTCACCACGGTCACAACCTGATGGAAAACGCGCGGCGTTTTGCGGACTTACATAAAACACAGTATTTATATATGATGTACGTATGGGGACACAGCTATGAGTTTGACCGTGACAATAATTGGGATAAAATAGAGGAATTCTGTAAATTTATCGGCCACAGAGATGATATATGGTATGCTACAAACATTGAAATTGTGGACTATATGAACGCGGCAAAAAATCTGAAATACACGGCAAGCGGCGATATGGTATATAATCCGTCCGCAATTTCTGTATGGATTTCCTGTGACGGAAACCACCATGAAATACAAGCGGGAGAAACGAAGCGGCTATGACGGAAAAAGAGCTTTATCCGCCTGTGTGCAAACTGTTTGAAAAGCGAGGATATAAGGTAAACGCGGAAGTTAAGGACTGCGACATGACCGCGGTTAAAGATGATGAGTTTATCATTGTGGAGCTGAAAAAAAATCTGTCTGTACACCTGCTCGCTCAGGGAATCAAACGGCAGAAAACAGGCGCCGACGTATTTGTAGCCGTATCAAAGCCTAAGCAGTATTCCTTCCGGAAATTCCGTTCAGTCTTTTCGGTTCTGAAAAAGCTGGAGCTTGGACTTATATTTGTCTCCATTCGCGGTGAACATTCCTTTGCCGAGATAGTCTTTGAACCAAAACCATACACATCGAAATACAAAGACTACAAAAAGCGCGGCGAAATTATGAAGGAAATAAACGGACGCACCATAGAGACAAACACAGGCGGCGTGACAGGCACAAAAATCGTAACTGCATACACCGAAAAATGTATTCATATCGCGTGTATTCTTGACATGTACGGAGCAATGTCACCCAAGCGTATAAAAGAAATGGGTGGAGCCGACAATACATACACTATTTTGCGAAGCAACGTTTTCGGCTGGTTTGAAAGAACGGACAAAGGAATTTACGGAATAACGCGGAAAGGGCGTACGGGACTTATGGATTATCCGGAGCTTGAAAAGTATTATACCGACCTTCTGCTCAAAGAAAAAGAAAATACATAAAAAACAGGCCAGCGTCGGCATGAATCCAGAATTTTTCAGAAAGTATATTCATGGCGGAGCTGTCCTGTTTTTAAATTACGCACTACATCTTTTTTATTTTTGGTATACATTCTTCACACAGATTATTTTTTCCCATATGCTTTAATCTGACAGTTTTTCCTATGAGCCTTAATACAGCAGAGCCGCCGTAAATGCAACAGCTGTCATGATAATTGTGCAATATAGCTTATCCCTCTTCAATTCAAGGTCAAGCATAGTACCATCCAGCACCTTCAAGGCTTCTCTCATTTCAGCAGATATAGCTATCCTGCCTAATTCGTCAATTCTTCCCCCTATTTCCATTTAATTACCCCCATGATTCAGACATATCATACCATATTTTTACATTATTATCAACGAAAACTTGAAATATATTCAATACTTAGTTGATTATAAAATCAACTATTAACTGATAAACTAAATATATAAGTTGATGTACGAGGTTATATTGTGAAAAGAAAACCGTTTAATGTAGCCATGAGCGCAAGAATACAAGCAAGGAGACTGGAATGAGTACCCACTTAAGAAGATGTTGCGGAAAAACTTAATATCAGTGTACAGGCGCTTTCCGAAACAAAAAATATTAAAAAAGGTCTAAAATTAACAAATTTAATAAAACTTTATTC
>CAJUFV010000130.1 GCA_910585795.1 uncultured Clostridia bacterium
ACTGTCATGTATACCGTATGTGGGTATGGGAGTTATGGCGTCGGCAAACGCGATGGATAAGACTTCGTCTAAAATCGTTTTTGCAGACGCGGGAATACCTCAGGCCGATTGGGTTGTTGTAAACAGTAATGATGATTTTGAATTGAAATTGAATGAAATTGAGGATAGACTTGGATATCCGTGTTTTGTAAAGCCTGCGAGAACAGGTTCATCAGTAGGAGTTGGAAAGGCTCATAATAGGCCGGAACTGAAAAATGCTCTTAAATATGCAGCTGAATTTGACAGAAAAATTTTAGTTGAAGAAAATATAGATGGTCATGAGGTGGAATGCGCTGTACTTGGTAATGAAAATCCAAAAGCTGCTACAGTTGGAGAAATTATGCCGACAGTTGAGTTTTATGATTTTGATGCTAAGTATAACGACAATTCGACAAAACTGCAAATTCCAGCTGATTTGCCGCAAAAAACTATTGAAAAGATACGTGAATATGCTGTTAAGGCATTTAAGGCGCTGGATGGCAGCGGATTGTCAAGAGTGGATTTTTTTGTAAGACATAGTGATGGAGGTGTTGTTCTTAATGAGATTAATACGCTTCCCGGTTTTACAAATATAAGTATGTATCCGAAACTTTGGGAAGTATCGGGTATTAAATACAGTGAGCTTCTTGATAATCTTATTGCGCTTGCGGAAAAGAGAGTAAAGTGATGAATGATAAGAGTATAGGTGTTTTTGATTCCGGATTGGGAGGTCTTACGGCTGTAAAGCAGATAATGCGTGAGCTGCCTAATGAAAATATTATATATTTCGGAGATACCGGAAGGGTACCTTATGGTACGCGTTCAAAGGAAACCATTCTTAAATATACAAGAAGTGATATACGCTTCCTTAAAACATTTGATGTAAAGATTATAGTAATAGCTTGCGGAACCGCAAGCTCAGCGGCGTTGCCTATGATAAAGGATGAGTTTGATATTCCGATAGTAGGTGTTATTGACGCCGCTGTATATGCGGCTGTGAGAGCTACAAAAAATAAAAAAATAGGCGTCATAGGAACTTCCGGAACAATTAAAAGCGGCGAATATGAAAAACAGATAAAGCAGTATGATGAGACCATGCAGGTTTTTTCACGTGAATGTCCCATGTTTGTTCCGCTTGTTGAAAACGGATATTTTGATACGCCTGTTACAGAAATGATAGTTCAGGAATATCTGGAGGAGATACGTGCGAGGGGAGTGGATACTCTTATATTGGGATGTACCCATTATCCGTTGCTGGAAAAGGTTATAAGCAAATATATGGGGTCTGATGTGACTCTTATAAACTCAGGCGCGGAGGTTGCAAAATATCTTAAGAAAAAGCTGGATGCAGATAATGCTCACAGTAAAAAAACTGATGAGAATCAGTACAGATATTATGTTAGTGATGATGTGTCAAGCTTTGAACAGCTGGGCGGAATATTCCTAGAAAGAGAAATTAACGGACAGGTGAATAAAATTGACATTGAACAATACTGATAACGGATACCTTGTAACAGTACGTAACAGGCAGACTATTGATAATGAAACTAATACAATTGATGAAATGGCTTACGGGAATTATTATGAAAAAAACGGTAAGCAGTACATTATTTACAAAACAGAAAATAATGAGGATAAGACCTCGTGTATGATTAAAAAAGATAAAGATAGTATTACAATCAAACGAAGCGGAAGCATTACTTCAGCTATGATATATAAAATAGGCCTGAAACAAAGCTTTATGTATCATCTTCCGTATGGCGATATAGAAATGGAAATAGAAACAGAGAAAATAGCATCAAATCTTAGCGCAGATGGAGGTACTATACAGCTTGTATATACTCTTACTGTACAGGACGAGGAATACTATAATGACATGAATATAACAGTTGTAAAGAGGTAGGCTTATGAAAATGAAAAGAATGTTTGCAGGCATTTTGTCTGCTGTTATGCTGTTTTCATCATATACAGTATTAGCAGTAAAGTCTGAAACGTCTGAAAATGATATACAATACAGCGGTGAATATACGGCTTTTAAACAGATAGCGGATTATATTGCTGAACGATACATAGATGATTCTTATACCAGTGATGAAATAATGATGCAGGGATTATCCGCGCTTTTGGCGGATAATGACCCTCTTTTGGTAGAGCTGCTTAAGGCAACGCTTAAAAGTATGGATGATTACAGTGGATTTTATACTCCTGAAGAATATAAAGAATTTGAAAATCAGGTAACTAATACATTTTATGGTATAGGTGTATCTATGCAGACCGACAGTGACGGTTATGTTGTCATAACAGGATTTGCCGAAGAAAACGGAAATGCTGAAAAAGCCGGATTTAGAGTGGGAGACAGGTTTGTCAAGGTAAACGGAGAAAATGTTTCAGGGTTAAGTCTTCAGGAAGTACGTGCAAAAATAATAGGTGACGAGGGTACCAAGGTAAAGATAGCAGTACTTAGAGAAGGAAAAGAGCTTGAGCTTACCGCTACGCGTGTAGCTGTAAGCTCAATGACAGTTTCAGGCGGGATATTAAATGGTAATATAGGATATATTCAGATTGTGTCATTTGGTCCGAACACGTCGTCTGAATTTGCCGAACAGCTTGATGTTATGCGTGAAAATAATGTTAAGAATATTATTCTTGACTTAAGAAATAATGGCGGCGGACTGGTTTCGGCTGCAACTGATATAGCGGAGATGATTGTTCCTAAAGGTAAAATAATAGATGTAAAATACAGACAGTCACAGTATAATATAACCTATAATTCAAATCTTGCAAAAAAGGAATTTGATTTTGTGATTCTTGTTAATGAACATACGGCATCGTCTTCTGAAATTCTTGCGAGTGCGATTCAGGATTCGGGTGCGGGGAAGCTTGTCGGAACTACTACATTTGGAAAGGCTGTTATTCAAAATACGTTTCCTCTTACTAATGGTTCAATGTTTAAGCTAACAGTGGGTCAGTATATAACACGTAACGGCAGAGAAATTAATAAGGTGGGATTGACTCCAGATGAATATGCTGAGAATGAAATAGAAAAGCTGGATATGTCCTCTTATGCGCAGTTTGATTTTAAAACTCGTTTAGTTTTGGGAAACAGCGGAGAAAATGCAAGGGCGGCAAAAGAAAGGTTGTATATTCTAGGATATTATGATGGTGACACAGATAATGATGTTTTTGATGCTGAACTTCGTGAAGCTGTTATAAACTTTCAAAAAGCAAATGATATATTATCTTATGGTATTATAGATGTGGTGACTCAGACGCGTCTTGAAAGTATAGTGTCTCAAATTGAGAGTATAACGGATAATCAGCTTATCAAGGCATATGAGATGTTTGGAGGGAAAAAAGAGGATTTATTTGAAGCTTAATTTAGGAAATATAAAGCACATTGTCTCTGTGACAGAAACAGTGTGCTTTTTATATAAGGAAAATATAGACACACAGACAAATGGAATTGAAAGTATTGTATAGTATTTGCTCTCAAATACCGCGGGGATGTGTTTTTTTTGGGAAGAAAAACGTCTTTAGGCAAGAAAAATATTGAGCCATTGAGAGCTTAATGGAGACTACTATCGGTGTACCACTCATTGAAAATATTAGTAAACTGTGTAAATTTGTTGATGTCGCTCTAGCAGCCGTTATTTGGCTATAACCGGCAGTAAAGCGCGATTAGTTTATCAGCATTTAACTGTCTTTTTGCTTAATAAATTCTTCTTTCCGATAACTGGATATGGTAAATTATGCTTGATAAGCATATTAAAAATTTTTTTCTAAGTTCATAGAGTATCCATGAGGCCTTATGAGTGTCTGCTGTATAAAGTATGTTATTGCCGATTTTTCTATAATATCTATAATAGAAATTTATAGCTTCTAATAGGAGAAAAATAGAAATGCCTAAAAACAAAAACAATGATAGAGAACAGTAGTACGCTTGTGCAGAGCTTGAATGGAACGGAGAGACACAAACAGCTATCGCAACAATTGATAATACGGCAGTGACTTTTGTGATAGATGATACAAATGCTGAAGTGAATAACGCACCTGCCACTATGGGCCC
>CAJUFV010000131.1 GCA_910585795.1 uncultured Clostridia bacterium
AGTATTTTTTGGAAAAATATACGGCATTATAAAAAATACTGTATAAAAGAGACCTTGCATATAAGTGATTTAAGTGTTATAATATAATAAGTTAGCAAAAGAGGAGCTGGAATGGATGAATTTTAAAGAACATGTAATAAAAAAAATAGTTGATATGACAGAGCTTGACAGGGAAGCAGTGGAAAAGGCGATTGAAATTCCGCCGGATGAAAAAATGGGCGACCTCGCCTTTCCGTGTTTTCCGCTTGCGAAAATAATGCGTAAAGCGCCACCGGTAATCGCTCAGGAGCTGGCCGGAAAAATGTCAGATGATGATATGATAGACAAGGTTCAGGCGGCCGGCGGATACCTTAATTTTTTTCTTAACCGTGAAAAACTTATAAGCGCGGCCGTTACTGCTGTAAATGCTTCCGGTGATGACTGGGGTAAATCAGATATAGGAGCAAACAGAACAGTTTTAGTAGAATACTCTTCACCAAACATTGCAAAGCCGTTTCACATCGGACATCTTTTTTCTACGGCTGTGGGAAATTCGCTTGCGAAAATTTATGCGCATTTAGGCTATAATGTACAGTCATTGAATCATCTTGGCGACTGGGGAACTCAGTTCGGTAAGCTCATAAGCGCGTATAAGAGATGGGGAGACAGAGAAATTATTGAAAAGAATCCGATAAAAGAGCTTTTAAAAATATATGTAAGATTTCACGAGGAAGCGGAAAAATATCCTGAGCTTGAGGATGAGGCAAGAGCGGAATTTAAAAAGCTGGAGGACGGAGATGCTGAAGCAACCGAGCTGTGGAAGTATTTCAGAGACATAAGTCTTGTAGAATATAATCGTGTATATAATATGCTGGGCGTAAGCTTTGATTCATATAACGGCGAAGCGTTTTATTCAGATAAAATGGATGAAATCGTGGACATACTGCGTGATAAGGGCTTGCTTGAAGAAAGCGACGGCGCGCAGGTGGTAGACCTTTCGGAGCTTAATATGCCGCCGTGTATTATACTTAAATCAAACGGCGCTACGATTTATGCCACTCGTGATATTGCCGCGGCGCTGTACAGACACAGAACATATGATTTTTATAAAAATATATATGTTGTAGGCACTACGCAGGCGCTTCATTTTAATCAGTTTTTCTCTGTTATGAAAAAGGCAGGCTGGGACTGGGCTGATAATTGTATTCATGTGGGCTTTGGTCTTGTTCGTTTCGGCGGTAAAAGCTTGTCGACCCGTCATGGGGATATTGTTTATCTTGATGATGTGCTGAATGAATCAATCGAAAAAACACGTGACATAATTGAAAAGAACAATTCAAATGTAGAGAATAAGGATGAGGCGGCTAAAAAAATAGGAATCGGCGCGGTGCTGTATACATTCCTTAAAAACAGCCGTGAAAAGGATATAGATTTGAGCTGGGATACTATGCTGGATTTCGAGGGCGAATCGGCGCCGTATTGTCAGTACGGATACGCGCGCGGACGAAGCATACTGAGAAAAGCGGAAGGAATTGATTATTCAAACGCGGATTTTTCAAAAGCGGTTTCAGACGAGGCATATTCACTTGTGAAACAGCTTAACGCGTTCGGTGACGCCGTAAGGGATGCGGCTGAAAAAAATGAACCGTTTTATGTAAATCGTTATGTTACTAATCTTACGAAGTCTTTTAACAAGTTCTATAATACAAATCCCATAATGAAGGATGATGTTGATATGGATACGAAGAAGGCGCGTCTCGCGATTGTTGAAGCTACGACAAGAGTTATTAAAACCGCGCTTAGTCTGCTGGGTATAGAAACGGTGGAAAGTATGTAATAAACGTATAATGGGGGCAGATATGATATATTCGCAGGATATAAATAAGGTCTGCGCCGTTTGTCAGATGGCGCGCAGACTGAGTGATGATGAAATGTACTGCGGAATAAAAAGACAAGCCGTGCCTGTAAACGGCGAGGCTTGTCAAAAATTCCGTTATGACATTTTGAAAAAGAATGTCAGACGAATGAGAAAATTAAAAATTAATTATAAGCCTGAAGATTTTTCTTTATAAAATCTAAGCTTATGCTGTCAGTCATTAATATTAATTATACTGTGGCAGATTTATTTATCAGTCCCGTTAGGGGCTGATTTTTATTTGGGTCATCAAAACCAAACATAATCAGATTTGATGTGACATTTAGAACAAAGGCTATATTCGCCAGTATGTTATTATCAGGATTAGGCATACCTTTTTCCATTTTTGATATTACATCCGCAGTAGTACCGGTCATTTCAGCAAGTTCTTTTTTTGTCAGTCCGGCTCTTGTACGGATAATCATGATGCGTTCACCATAAGTAAGATTGTAAAATTGCATATTGAATCACCTCGTATAAAATTTAATCTTTGATAAGCGCGTCCGCAATGACAGCAAATTCCTCCAGTGACAGCGTTTCACCGCGTCTTGCGGGATTTATACCGTTTATCTCAAGTAAGTCAGATAAATCCTGTTTAGGAAGCTGAAAATTGGCACAAAGGCAGTTAAGAAGTGTTTTTCTGCGCTGTGAGAAAGCGGCCTTAACAACTCTGAAAAACATATGCTCATCACGCACTTTGACAGATGGTTCGTCCAGTATACGAAGCTTGAGCACAGCGCTATCCACCTTGGGCGGTGGAACAAATAATGACGCGCTCACATGAGTTATAACAGAAGGCTCAGCGTAATATCTGCAAAGCACGGTTATGGCTCCATAGTTTTTTGTAGCCGGAGCGGCTGACATTCGCTCCGCAACTTCTTTCTGCACCATTACAACAATATTATTTATAGGAAGCTTTTCTTCAAGCAGCCTTGCTATTATCGGAGTAGTGATGTAATAAGGGAGATTAGCGGCAATACTTACTTTGTTGTCTCCGAATTCCTCCTGTATAAGTGTTTTTAAATCAAGCTTGAGGATATCGGCGTTAACAATTTTTATATTGTTAAAATCAGATAAAGTGTAGTCCAGTACTTTAGTAAGACGCTCATCAATTTCTATAGCTATTACCTTGTCACTGTTTTTTGCGAGCTCCGCTGTAAGAACTCCGAAGCCGGGGCCGATTTCAATAACGCCGTTTTCAATTTCAGCGGCATTAACTATATCCTCAAGTATGCTTCTTGATGTGAGAAAATTTTGTCCCAGACCTTTTTTGAAGGTAAATCCGAATTGTTCCTGTATACTCCGTATTACCTTCGGTGAAGTTAAATCCATTTTAAAAT
>CAJUFV010000132.1 GCA_910585795.1 uncultured Clostridia bacterium
AACTATAAAATAAATAAATAATTTAAGGAGGAAATACAATATGAAATCATTAAGAAAAACCATGGCGTTGTCAATCGCAGCGGTTATGGCCTGCTCTATTCTTGCAGGCTGCGGCGGAGACGGCGCGGTTGAACCAACCCAGACAAGTACAAACAGTGATAAGCCTTATGAGGGTGTGACTTTACATTACGCTGTTTCAGAATCAGCTACACAGGGTGGTGAAACAGTTGACCTTGTAAATCTGGTAAAGGAAAAGACGGGTATTAATATTGAATTTACGATAGTACCTAACACAAACGCGGGTGAAGTGGATAAGGCGCTTGTAAGTCTTATGGCCGGAGATGAGCTTGATATTTTATACGGAACAGACGCTAAGCTGAAAACATATTACAACGCTGGCGTTCTTACCTCGCTTGACGAGCTTGCTGAAAATACAAAATATGATATGGAAAGTGTTTTTGGTGACAGTCTTGTAAATTATAGTGACGGTCATGTATACGGCTTGCCCGCCTACAAGGATATTTGGCTGACATTCTATAACAAGAAGCTTTTTGATGAGGCAAATGTTGAATATCCGTCAGCAGAGGGCTGGACATGGGAAAAATATGTTGAAACAGCTAAAAAACTGACTGACGCGGGAAAGGGTACATTCGGTTCGTTCATGCTTGACTATGATAATTATAACTATATGTACGCTTTGCAGAACGGATGGGAGCCGTACAATGCGGACCAGTCAGAATCAAACTTTACAGACCAGAAATTTAAGGATAGCTTAAAATGGTTCTACGGACTAGGCAATGATGAAAAAATTCAGCCTGACAGTGTTACCTACGCGGCCGGCACATATCCGTGGAATACCTTTGTCGCTTCTGACAAGATGGCAATGTTTGTATGCGGCGGCTGGGTTGCGTCAATGCTTCCTAATATTGAAAAATATCCGAGAGACTGGCAATGCGGAATTCTTCCAATGCCGTATCCAGAGGGACAGGAGCCGTCCACACTTGCTGTAACAGGCTGCTATGCGGTGCCGACAACAAGTAAAAATAAAGAGGCCGCTTTTGCCGCTATTAAATGCATGGCTGAGGAGCAGTATACGTTGGGCTACGGACGTATTCCGGCAAGAGTTGACCTTACTGACGAGGAAATCACAAGCTATATTTCAGATAAGCTTGTTCCGACATTTGCGAATGATAATATAACAACAGAGGATTTCAGAAGCGCATGGTTTGATGCTGACAGAAAGGTGCTTTCAGAAAAGATTATAGGCCCTGCCGACGCTACAATCAGTCAGATAGTTATAGAGGAATCACAGCTTTACGGTTCCGGCTCAAAAGACCTTGACGCGGCGGCTGACGCTATTAAAAAACGTTCAGATGCGGCAATAAAAGAAGATAATCAGTAATAGAGGAGGAGAATAAAATGGCAAAACCACGTAATAGAATGCATTTTAAAGAAAATGTCACAGGATATGCTTTCATTACTCCGTATTTGCTGCTGTTTATTGTTTTCACAGGTATACCATTTATATGTTCAATATTGTTCTCATTCACGAACCTGACATATATTTCCAAGCTTGACAATCTGAAGCTGGTCGGATTAGCTAATTATATTAAGATGTTCCAGAGCCCCGAGGTAATGGCGGCTCTGGGCAGGACTTTCCTATATTCAATTGTGTATGTTCCTGTAATAATGGTATTGGGCTTTGCGCTTGCCATGGTTGTAAATAAGGGAATACACTGGAAAGGCACTATACGCGGAATGGTCTTTCTTCCGTATGTATCAAATATGGTTGCTGTTGCGGTTATTTTTAAAATAATTCTTGGCCCAAGCGGCCCGTTTTATCAGATACTGCAATTTTTCGGTGTTGAAAATCCGCCGCTTCCTTTGCTTTCGGATAAGCTGGCACTGCCCGCGGTGGCGTTGATTGCTGTATGGAAGGGTGTCGGACTTAATATGATTACTTATCTGGGCGCATTACAGAATGTCCCCGCAGAGCTGGACGAAGCCGCTCAGATAGACGGCGCGAATAAATGGCAGAGAATCAGGAATGTGGTAATACCTATGATATCACCTACGACCTTCTTCCTTATTATAAGCTCTATAATAACATCACTGCAAAACTTCACAGTTATTCAGTCGCTTACAGAAGGAGGTCCCGGTCAGGCAACAACGGTAATGGCTCTGAGTATAGTTCGTACAGCATTTGTACAAAACAATACAGGCTTTGCGAGTGCTCAGGCAATGATAGTATTCCTTATAGTAATGATTATTACGCTTATTCAATGGCGCGGACAGAAAAAATGGGTAAATTATTAAAGAGGTGAGATGCATGTATAAAAAGAATAAGGTTTTAGGCTGGATACTGACGATAGTAATGCTGCTTATAGGTTTGCTTTGCATATATCCTTTTATATTCATGTTATCCTCATCGTTTAAGGTCAGCGGAGACGTGCTGCAAAAGCCGTTTCAGATAATTCCGAATCCTATAACATTTGAGAATATAAAAGGACTTTTCCATAGTGATTATTATAATTTCCCCAGATGGTATGTAAATACGGTAATGATGACAGGTATTACAATAATTATTAAGCTGTTCCTGATAACCTTTACAGCGTATGGATTTTCAAAAATACGGTTTAAAGGACGCGACGCAATATTTCTTGTATTGCTTGCCGCTATGATGATACCGGCAGATATTATGATACTTCCGAGATACATGATATTTAAAAACTTAAAGCTCTTAAATTCTATGTGGGCGATTATAATTCCAAGCTGTGTTGACGTATACTTTGTATTCCTGCTAAGACAGGCGTTTATAAGTGTTCCGGAATCAATCAGCGAGGCGGCGAAAATAGACGGATGCAATCATTTTACAATTTACTTGCGGATAATAACTCCGCTTGCGAAACCCTCTATTGCAACAATGGTACTATTTTCGTTTGTATGGACATGGAATGATTACATGAGTCCTTATTTGTACATATCGGATATAAACAAGCAAATGCTTTCAGTAGGTATTAAGCTGTTTTCAGCGGGTCAGGTGCAGGACTACGGTTCTCAGATGGCCGCGGCAACACTGGTGCTTTTACCAATAATCTTTGTATTCCTGTTCTGTCAGAGATTTTTCATAGAAAATGCTACATCGTCAGGAGTAAAGGGATAATAAATAAACAGGGCGGACATTTACAATGTCCGCCTTTTATGTTATAATTATACTATAATATGAAATGAAAGGATTGATTGAAATATGATGACAAGAGAAAGGTTTATACAGTATCCAATGATTTTGGCAGAGGAGGTAAAGCTTGCTCTGGAAAAAGCGGTTGAGCTTACAGAAGTAAATGTAAATGAATTTTATGATTGTTTTCCCGCAGCAAACAGCGAAAATAATTTTTACAGCGAATTTGAAAATACAGACTGGACAGAGGGATTCTGGACAGGGGAATTATGGCTTGCTTACGAAAAAAGTCAAAACGCTGTTTTAAAAGACGCGGCGCTGAAGCAGGTGGAAAATTTTCTTCATAGAATAGAAAACCATATAAATACAGACCATCATGACATGGGATTTTTATATAGTCCGTCGTGTGTCGCGGCATATAAACTTACATGCAGTGAAAACGGTAAAAAAGCCGCCATTCTTGCGGCTGATAATCTTCTTGGAAGATTTCACGAGAAAGGAGAATTTTTTCAGGCGTGGGGTGAAATGGGCGCTCCTGATAATTACAGGCTTATTATAGACTGTCTTATGAATATGCCTCTGCTGTTTTGGGCAAGCGAGGTTACGGGCGATACAAGGTATAAAGAGAAGGCTGAAAGACATATAAAAACAGCAATGCGAAATATAATACGTCCTGACAATTCGACGTACCACACATATTTCTTTGATACCGAAACAGGTTTGCCGCAAAAGGGCGTCACATGTCAGGGAAACCGTGACGGCTCGGCATGGTCACGCGGTCAGGCATGGGGTATATACGGAAGCGCAATAGCGTATTCAAAACTTAAAAATGATGAATACATAGATATATTCAGACGCGTTACGGATTATTTTATAGAACATCTTCCTGACGACCTTGTTCCGTACTGGGATTTTGATTTTGACACCGGAAGCGATGAACCGCGTGACTCATCAGCAGGAGTAATTGCCGTATGCGGTATGCTGGAGATGTCAAAATATCTTGATAAAGACGAGGCAACGTATTATACTGACGCGGCGTATAGGATTATGAAAGCGCATGTTGATTTATGTGCGGTAAAAAGCATAGAACAGTCAAACGGTCTTTTACTGCATGGAACCTATGCCCGCAAAACTCCTACAAATACATGTACTAATGGCGGTGTGGATGAATGTAACACATGGGGAGATTATTTTTATCTTGAGGCTCTTACTCGTATGACAAAGGATTGGGAGCTATACTGGTAACGTGTAATTGCTAAGTGTTGCGGTTTGATATGACTGAGGTATAGTTTAAGTGATATATTTAGTTTTATAACAATATAGACAGGGAGGCGACGGCATTGACCGGATGTGAAAATAAATATAAAATGGAAGTGTTTAATTCTATCTCCGCAAATATTAATTATGTTAAAAATGCCGGAGCAGCCTATGCTGACGCGGTATATAGTATCGAAATAGGTAATAATTCGGATAATGCTTGTTACACTGTTACTGCCGGTATATATGACTATAAGGATAATTTGATTGGGAATAAGACTGTCAAAACAATATCCGCTGAGGAAATAAAAAAACTTGATGGTGACTATACAGGAGTAAGACTGAAGCTGAATATAAACGGTATTGTAAAAGTAAGGTTATCTCTTGAAAAAGATGAAAAAGTAGTTGCTGAATGTGTGAGAGTAATAAATAATATTCCGTCATATATGGATACATCTGAGATTAAGTTAAAACCGTACAGTCGTTTTGAGAAAAGCGAGCGCGTAGGCTTGGGATATATAATGGGTATTGACCTTCCGCGTCTTGTTGCTCCGTCTTATGAGGTTCATGGATTAAATCTGAGATATGGCGAGACTGACGATGCTGTAAGAATAGGCGATGAACAGGCAGGTGAGATTGTAAGACGATACGGGGGCTGGGAAGCGCGCGGAGCGTGTAAGATTAAAGCCGATGAACGTTATACTCTTGCAGGTGAGCAGATGGGTCACTGGCTTTCATCGGCGGCTGTGTTTTATAATCATTTCAGAAATGAGGACAGTATTCTTCTTACAGCGGCATCTCAGAATGGAGAGGATATTAATATCACTCCGAAAGATATTCATAATAAGATAGAATATGTTGTTGATAAATTGGATAATCTTCAGAAAACAGATATACCGTGTGACTGGAAAGCGGCAGTGAATAAGGAGTACATAGGCGGCTGTGATGAAATTCCGTTTCTGGATTGTTTTGCGGGGAAGGAAAACTGGTGCGGTGTTTACTGGGTACCATGGTATAATATTCATAAAATATATCAGGGATTGCTTGATGTGTATAATTATGCTGAAGAGAGGGCGGCGCTGAAAGCGTACAGAGTACTAAAAAAGCTGGCTGACTGGGCGGTATCCGGAATTGCGGAGCTTACTGATACACAGATGCGTAGTGTGTTGAATACGGAATTCGGCGGTATGAATGAGATATTTGCGGCAATGTATGAGATTACAGCTGATGAGGTATATAAAAACGCGGCATTGCGGTTTACCCATGACAAGATAATTGACCCCTTGAAAACAAACGACACAGACACATTATCCGGCTTGCATGCAAATACGCAGATACCAAAGTTTATAGGAGCCGCAAAATTATATGAGCAGGATAAAGAAGTATATGAGTCTTACAAAACAGCTTGTGAAAACTTCTGGTATAATGTGAACAATGAACGCTGTTATGCGATAGGCGGCAATTCACTGGCGGAGCATTTTCAAAAATTCGGTAATGAGGAGCTTGGCGTAAAGACCTGTGAAAGCTGTAATACCTATAATATGATGCGTCTTACGGAGTACTTGTTTGCATGGGAGCATAAAAGCGAATATATGGACTGGTACGAGCGCGCGTTATATAATCATATACTTGGCCAGCAGGAGCCTGAAACGGGAGCAAAGATGTATTTTGTATCAATGGTTCAGGGTACTCATAGAATTTATGAACAGAAATATAACGCATGGTGGTGCTGTACGGGCACCGGTATGGAAAATCCCGCGCGATATACCAGAACCGCTTGTTTTGAGGATAAGGATGATTTGTATATAAATTTGTATATGGCGGGTATATATAACTGGAGAAGAAAAAATTTAACCTTTAATATAGAAACAGATTATCCCTATTCAGAGACTGTGAAGATAACTGTAACAGGGGGAAACAGTTTTGTGAATATTAAACTGCGTGCTCCCAAATGGATATCCGGACAAATGACTGTGAAATTAAACGGAGAACAAACAGCAGTATCAAATGGCGGAAGGTATGTTTTGCTTAGCAGTATTAAAGCGGGAGATGTGATTGAGCTTGTGATTCCTATGGGAATTGGTGTTTATGAATCGCGCGATAATAAAAAAATTGCGTATGAATACGGGCCGCTGGTACTTGCTGCTAAGCTTAAAGGAAAAATTAAGCCGGATTTTGAATATATTTGGGAGGAAAGAAATACGGCGTGTCAGCAGGCAGTATATCCTGTTCTAAAAACCTCGGACGGAATGGGGAAAAACACTACTGACGATATAACTGATTATATTAAAAAGGACAGCCGAAGTGACACACTTAAATTTATACTTTCCGCGGACAGAAATTCAACAGGAAAACAGGTGGAACTGGTTCCGTTTGCAGATATTGTTCATAATTATTATAATATATATTTTGATATTGATACGGAAATAGATGAATACGGTATTAATTTAAGTAATATACAGCTTGATTATGTTGACCCAGACGGACAGCAGTCGGAGCTCAGTCATGGTATGATTCAAAGCGCGGATAAGATGACAGATTTTCGAAATGATTCGGTGCAGGGCATGGATGATAACGGACAATATCGTTACGCGTACGGAAAAAACGGCTTTTTTAAATATAATATGCTTGTAGATAAAGCATCGGAATGTAATTATCTGATTTTAAGATATTACGATAAGGACGATACAGTTGAAGCGGATATTTGGAATAGCGGCAAGAATGACAGGAGGATATTTAACGTAAAATTTAAAATATTTGCGGATGATACAGAGCTTATAGCTGACGGCAAAAATTATGTGGAAGTAACAAATGGAAAAGGAAGATTTATAAATAAATTAATTAAGATTCCGCCGGAAACGGTTAGAGCTTGTGCTCAAACAGATTTGTCTACAGGGTGCGGTATTATTTCTGTAAAGCTTGTGCCGTATGATGAGAACAGTGCGACAGTACCGTTCAGGAGAATTTATACAACAATAGGATACCCTGAAAATATTGTATAATTACAGATGTTATAAAGAATGCCCAAATGTTTTATACATTTGGGCATTTTTTACCTATAAAAAGATAATATGCTGTTAATTCATAACAGTAATTTTATTTATACTGACTGCTGTCGGACAGTCAATAGAGAGACTGCCGTTTAGAGTATGTACTGTGAAGTCAATGTATGCTGCCGCGGTTTTACCGTCTGTACCACTGACAGTTACACTTGTGTTTATACTATCATTAATTTTTGTGTTTATAATGAGCTGTGAAATTTCAGGCGCGTCTGCTGTATAGTTTATGCAGAGCAGATGCTTACCTGTTTTGTTATATTTAATGTTAACCGTTTCGTTATTTTTTGGATAGTTAAGCTCGAAAACAGTTTCAAGCTCATTTATTTTATCCTTTAGCGATTTTTTAGGTTTGCCGCCGTTTTTAATAAATCGTTCAAAGGAGTGAGTAGTCATTATATAGTTTAAAATATTTATTACATTTCTTTGCAGCTGTCCTCTTGTAAGTGTTCCATTTTCCAAACTTTCTGTAATATTATCGTTTATTTTAAGAGCGTTTGTGGTCAGCATAAAAACATCATTCTGCGCTTCGGCCATTTCGCGGAGATTTTGCTTTTTACTGCTTTCTTTACTAAGTTTTGGCCACCAGTCTGTCATAACAAATCCCTTGTAGTCCCACTCCTCGCGCAGAATTATGCTGTTTAGTTCATAATTTACTGCTGTCCAGTGTTCGTTTATGGGATTATATGAGGTCATAATTGATTTTGCACCGCCTTCCTTTACAGTCATTTCAAAACCCTTTAGGTAAATTTCTCTTAATGCTCTTTCCGAAATTACTGATACTGCGTCACGTCTGAAGAATTCCTGTGAATTTGCCGCAAAATGCTTGACTGTAGCCGTATTACCGTATATATTCATACCTCTTATAAGAGCGGACGCGATTTTTCCTGTAAGATACGGATCTTCTGATAGGTATTCAAAGTTTCTGCCGTTAAGAGGGGAGCGGTGAATATTTATTCCGGGACCAAGCAGCGAGTCGATATTGTGGGTACACAGTTCAATACTGGCATATTCATAAAGCTTTTCGGCGGCTTCAGTATCCCAAGTACAGGCAATAAGCGTGCCGTTTGGCATACTGGTTGCTGTATCGCCGTTATCCATACGAATTCCGGAAGGACCATCTGCTAAGCATATTACAGGTATTCCGAATTCTGTGAGTGAAGCAGTTACTCCTCCGAAAGCTCCGACACATCCGGGACGGGTTTTCTGCGATGAAGGTCCCTCGCCTGTAATCATACACTTCAGGTCATTATCTGATAGTTGAGCAGTAAAAGCCTCTATTGTGCTTCTGCCCTCTTTAACGTCAAGCAGCTTGATTCCGCGGTTACCGGTATATTTAAGGCTTTTAGGAAGATTATTCTGTATTCTTTTATTATAGTCAATTGTTCTTGTTGATACGCTTCTGTAGGCAGGTTTGAAATTTTCCGTAGGATAAAGAATATCAAAATCACGTTCCGGCGCGAGAGCCTCAGAGCATTGTCTGGTAATCGTAAGCGTATTAATATTAAATGTGAATATTTTTTCCGCAGAGCGCACGCATTTACCAATATAAATACTGTATTCTCCCGCTTCAAGAACATAACAGGATTTATGTCCTGTAATTCCACTGTCATCATATGCCGCCATGTCTAAAATGTTAATTTCAAGGGTTATATTTTCATGTTCATTTGGAGATAGAGGCTTTGTCTTAAAAAAGGCGCAAAGCTCTCGGCGGCTTTTACCAAGACGTCCCTGAGGTGCGGAAAAATATATTTGTATAACCTCACGTCCGATTCTGATTCCGGTATTTGTAACGGTTATATCAATGGACAACTTATGTTCAAGCAGCGCGGAGTTGTTTACTGTTATGTTGAAGTCTGTATAGGAAAGACCAAAACCAAACGGGTATAATACTTTTTCCGGAGCAAAGGTTTCAAAATAACGGTAGCCTACATAAATATCTTCCTGATATAAATTGAAAGCTTTATCGCCGAAGTTTTTGCTGCTTGGATAATCGGAAATACTTTTGGCTATAGTATCAGATAGTCTGCCGCATGGATTAACATTACCTGACAGAACATCAGCGACGGCATGGCCGCCCTCCTGACCGCCCTGCCATATATACATAACAGCTTTTATATTATATTTTTCCACCCAGCTCATGTCAATTATATTTCCAACATTAAGCAGGACAATAGTATTTTCAAAATATTTTGAGATGATTTCCATTAGTTTTTCTTCTTCATCGGTAAGATACCAGCTTCCTTTTTCAGGAGCATTGTCTCTGTCCTCACCTGCTGTTCGTCCTATAACAATGACAGCGACGTCTGATTTTTCACGCGCTGATTTTACAATATTTTCGTCCGGAAGCATTTCCTTTTGGAACCATGGTTCAGTTGCCCAGCCTTTACCCTCGTCAAACGGATTTTTTTTAATCCATTCTTTGTAGATATCAATAAGCTCTGTATTTATATTTATTTTAGAGTTTGCGAGTGCTCCATCAATGATATTCACTGTGTATTCGGTATGTACAAGTCCTCCGGAGCCTGTGCCGCTTTTTATATAATTTATTTGTGTTCTGCCAAAAAATGAAACAGTGTTTTCAGGCTTTATCGGCAGAATATTATTTGCGTTTTTTAATAATACACAGCCTTCAGCCGCGAGCTTTCTTGAGTGGTCTGCTAAAGGAGCATATGGTTTTTCATCAAGTGTTTTCCAGTTTATCATTAATATAAAGCCTTTCTTAAAATATAGAATTGATTATACTTTATCATATTACAGATGATAAAGTCAATAACAAAAAATCTGATATGTTTTACTTTTCATAGTATGGAACATATCTTTACAAAAACGTCGAATATTGATATAATATATT
>CAJUFV010000133.1 GCA_910585795.1 uncultured Clostridia bacterium
GCAGATATACAATTTTGAGAATATTGACGTGTCGTATGAAACGATATGCCGGATAATACGTGAGTACATAACAGACAGGGAGGATTAAGGATTGACAAAGGAAGAGCTTGAGCAGTACCGCTCTATCGTGGCGGAGATTGACGAGATACGTGACAGGCTTAACAAAAACATAGTGCATGGTACTGTTACAGGCTCGGACAGTGAATTTCCGTATGTGCAGCATGTGATGTCTGTGAGTGGTGTTGTAGAAACAGATGATAATAAGCGGTATATGGCGCTTATCCGCAAACTGGAGAAACAGAAGCAGGATATTGAGACATTTATACATAGCATTCCCGACAGCGTTACACGGCGAATATTTACATACAGGTATATGGACGGAAAAGTAAAACCGTCATGGCAGTGGATTGCGTTTAAAATGGGACATTATGATGAGAGTTATCCCAGAAGAAAACATAATAAATATTTGAAAAAAAGTTAAAATATGCCGAAAATGCCGAAAAATGTATGGTAAAATTTATAATAGAGATTGTGCGTAAAGCATAAGCGGAGTATCGCCAGGAGGCGAAGGGTAATATCTCATATAAAATAGGCGGGCGTCGAGGTATTAGAAGAATATTGGGCGGACATCTGTATGATGTCTGTTTTTGTTTGTGCAAGCGTAAGGGAGGAGAACAACACGAAGTGTTGCAGGCATAGAGCGAAAGCTCGTCATGCCGTAAGGAGAAGAACAGCACGAAGTGTTGCAGGCATAGAGCGAAAGCTCGTCATGCCGTGAGGGGGTGAAAAATTATGACTGAAAATCTGACAAAATCTGATGAAATAAGGCTTAAGGGCAAAAAGCTAAAACTGGCTGAAATACTGGCTAATCCTGAATTTACAGGCTCCAACAAGGAGCTTTACGAGACAGTCGGTATCAGTCATGATACCTTTTATAAATGGATAAAGGAAGAGGCTGTAATTGCGTATACCGAAGGCCTTATCAGCAAATATACAGACGGTGAGCTGGCAGCAGTTTGGAAGGCGTTGTTACGCAAATGTAAAAGCGGCGATATACAGGCCATTAAGCTGTATTTTGAGCTGAAGGGCAGGTATAAACAGAAGCTTGAACACAGCGCCGCGGAGGATTTTGTATTTAACATTCTTCCGGCAAGTGAAAAAGAATGAACGTATATGTAAACGACGCGTATATTCCTTATTTGAACGATACCGCTCGGACGCAAATATTTTTCGGAGGAAGTTCAAGCGGGAAATCATTTTTCTTGGCGCAGAGAGCGGTGATGGATGTTTTGAAGGGTCATAATTATTTGATAGTAAGAAATGTAGCTAATACGATAAAACGAAGCGTTTATAATCAGATAGTAAAAACAATTATATATTTTAACTTAAGCGAGGCCTTTGAAATGTCTAAAAGCGAAATGGTTATAACGTGCAAACGTAATAACCGTCAAATCCTGTTCGGCGGACTGGATGACCCTGAAAAGCTAAAATCTATAACGCCGATAGACGGGGTTATTACTGACATATGGATTGAGGAAGCCACAGAAACCGCGCGGGAAGCTTATAAACAGCTTACAAAGCGTTTAAGAGGCGCCATGCCGGACGGTATAGGAAAGCGTGTTATATTCAGCTTTAACCCTATATTACAGACACACTGGATATATCAGGAGTTTTTTGACAAATGGGATGACAGCAAAAGGCTGTACAGAAGCGATGATTTGCTGATTTTGAAAACTACATACAAGGACAACAAATTTCTCACTGATGATGATATATACGCGCTGGAGCATGAGACAGACCCGTATTTTTATAATGTGTATACGCTCGGTAACTGGGGCGTGCTCGGTAAGGTTATATTTAAGAATTGGCGCGCGGAGGATTTATCAGACGCCATTCCTTCGTTTGACAATATTTATAACGGTATTGACTTCGGCGTTACAGACCCTAACGCTTTTATACGTGTTCACGTAAATGAGGGCCAAAAGAAAATTTATGTATTTGAGGAATACAAGAAATCCAATATCCTGATTGACGAGCTGGCGGACGAGCTGAAGTCCCGTATTGGTAAGGACGAGTTTATTGTCGGAGACCCGCAGGGCGCTCAGGCTATACTTGAGCTTAACAACAGGGGTATAACGGTTATACCGGCTAAGAAAGGGCCTAACAGCGTAAACGACGGTATAAGCTGGCTTAAGGAGTATGAGCTTGTGATTGATGTGCGCTGTCAGGAATTTAAAAATGAGATTCAGTCCTATCACTGGCAGGAGGATAAGCTGGGCAATGCTCTTCCTAAGCCGGTGGATAAGGATAATCATTTGCTTGACGCTCTCAGATACGCTACGGAGCTGTGCCGGCTGGGGGCTGTGGCGGCGGCCGCGGAAAGGCTGTAGAATGTGTAAGCATATATGGAAAAAGATAAACGCTGTAACAGTATGTGTAAGCTGCGGTCTTACAATACTTCCCGGCGGAAAAATATATTTTGACAGGCGCCTGCCTGATTATTTAAGAAAGGGTAAGAAACAATGCGAACCTCAAGACTAAGAACAGAAGCCGAATTGTATCCGGACTATTCGGACGCGATAGATATTATAGATGAAGCCGGTATCAATGATGAGCTTCTGCGTAAAATCATTCAGAGACATAAGCCGAATGCTTTGTATAACCGTTCCTTGTATAAGAGATATGAAATGCTTCAGTTTGAAGTACCTATTCTAAACCGTGAGCCTCGCTTCAAGGCGGAAACGGGAAACCCGATAAATAATAAGCTGGCTAATGACTTTTTCGGCGAGATAGTAGATTTTACTACCGGATATTTCGCGGGAAAGCCGGTCGCCTATAGCTACGCTAATACAAGGGAAAGCGTTGAGGACACGGGCGATGAGGAAGCGGTACGGGCGGCCGGAAAGGCGCTCAGTGACTTTATAACAAGAAATAATATGTTTGACCGTGATATGGAGGCCGCTAGATTAGCGGCCATTTGCGGTTACTCCGGACGTCTGTTTTACAGAGACCCCGACGGCTTTGAGCGTGTGATGATTTTGCCCGCGTATGAGACGATTATTCTTTCTAAAACCGATATTACCGAACCGTGTTACGCTGTTCGGTATTTTTATAATCAGGATTTGAATGGAAATATTGTCTGGCGTGCTGAATTTTATGACAGTACGGATATTGTGTACTATAAGGGAGACTCGGCGGATTCCCTGTCGGAGTATGGGCGTGAGCCGCATTTTTACGGAAGCTGTCCGCTTCAGGGTATTCCCCGTAACAGCGAGATGACGGGCGACCCCGAAAAGGTCATGACGCTTATAGACGCTTATGACCGCTGTACGTCTGATTGCAGTAATCAGATAGAGGGCGAGGTTAATTCTAAGACGGTTTATAAGAATATTAAGGTAAACGACGAGGAAATACAGAAGTCAAATATAACCGGAGCGATAAAAATTATGGACCCTACAGGAAATGCGGACGTGTATAAGCTCCAGAATAACATAAACGACAGCTTTACGGAGCATCATCTGGAAAGGCTTAAAAATAATATTTACCGGTTCAGCAAGACTCCGAATTTATCCGACGAGACCTTTGGCACGGCAAGCGGCGAGAGCTTAAAATTCAAGCTGACCGGTCATGAGACAAAATGCGGAATGTTTCAGGCAAAGCTCATGAGCGCGGGCGTGTATATGTTCAAGCTTCTGGCGTTCTGCTTTAACGCGCGCAAGCTTGCGTTTGACCCGCTTCAATGCGTCATGTCCTTTACCCGTAATTTCCCGGTCGCTCTGCTTACAGAGGCGCAGACAGCGCAGACGCTCATTTCCGCCGGCGTGCCGGAAGAGATTGCTTTTACAGAGGCGTTATCCTTTGTCGATGATATAGACTACCTAATGCAGCTTAAGGAGCGTGAGAGGAACGATATACCGTCTCTTGAGGACATGGTAAGGGAGGACTTTGAGGAGCCGGAGGAAGCGGAAGAAGCTGAGGAAGAAGCCGAGGAATAATCTATGAATTTAGATAAATTACTTATGAGGGCGAGGCGGGCGGTTCAGAGCAGGGAGCTTAGAGCGGAAAAGAGAATCCGCGCCGTGTATAAGCAGTGCTTAAATGAGCTTAAGCGGTTTATTGGCTATGAATATGCCGCTCTTGCGGAGAACGGCAGACTTACATATGATATTTTAGCTAAGAAGCGTGAGCAGGCGCGTTTTCTTGAGGAGGCGCAGAGACATATAGACACGGTGGCTCCGGAGATACGGAATGAAATGATACAGCTTGTAAGCTCCGTTTATAATCTGAGCTATAATGGAATGATAGAGGCGGCGGCGTCCGGCGTTCCGGACGAGGTAAGCTCGGCGCTTATGGGATTAGGCAAAGCGGGGGCTATACAGGCGAAAGCCGGCGTGGACAGCGCGCTTATCAATAGAATAATGCTGAATGACGTTCTTGAAAAGAACCGTAAGGGCGTTATATATGATTTGAAGCAGGCTGTCAATATAGGCCTTACTAACGGTGAGACGGTGGACGCTGTGTCTAAGCGTATTTCAAGGGTGCTGGACGGCGATTATAAAAAGTCCGCGCGTGTGGCCCGCACGGAGGTGCATAGAGTGCGTGAGTCCGGCTTTAATGAGGGAGCCAGAGATTTTGATTCTCAGCTTAAGGAGGCCGGAGTAAATATTCGCATGGTTAAAATATGGCATACCATGAAGGATAACAGAGTCCGGCCCAATGTAGTCCGCAAGAGTAAAAAAGGTAATGTGACCTCTATGGGGCACGGAGCCAATCATCAGCAAATGGAGGGGCGGATTGCGCTTGCCGATGAGCAGTTTGAGCTGACGGACGGAAGCTTGACCGACGCGCCAGGGCAGAGCGGAATTGCGGCGCATGATATAAACTGCCGCTGCTTTACGCGTTATAAGCTGGTTAGTGAAGAGGAATACATACGGCTTTCCAACAAGAATTTTGAGGGAAAAGCATTTACAAACGGTAAAAAGAATGATATAATTGAGTTAAGCTATCAGGATTGGAAAAAAGCGGAAAAACCGCTTGTTAAAGAAGCCAAGGACTGGGTGCCTAAGCTGAATGTGGCTGAAGAAGAAGGCGTTGTCATTTATACCGGATATAGATATATAGCTATTAACGGCTGGATTCGTAAAGGTATGGAGTATGAGGATAAAGAGCTGGAAAACCTTGTAAAGAATATTGACAGCGCGATGGGTAAGTATGAGCTGAAGAAAGGTATATCAGTCATTCGAGGAACATCCTCGCAGGTTCTGCGTGAATTAGGCTATGAGCTTGACAACAGCATTATAGGCAAATCCTTTTCTGACCCGGCGTATCTTAGCTCAAGTATTTCAAAAGATATTGCGGATATATTTGCAGGTATGGCTGTTGACAACTCCGGCGGTGATAAGGTTTTTATACAGCTTGATATTCCGGCAGGTAAAGGTAGAGGAGCCTATGTAGATACGATAAGTGAAAATGCGGGAGAAAAAGAATTTCTTATAAAGAGAGCTGCTGAGTTCGAGTTTTACGAAATTTCCGAACTTGATAATAATATTTTATTGAAAGCAAGGTGGAAAAAATGAAAGCAATAAGGTCGTGGCATGCAAGTACAGCGCGTTATGTTGAGATATTTATGGAAATTGCGAATCTTTCATTTGGTGAATATAGTAAGTTAGAAGGACAATTAGTTGATAATAATAATAAAAATGCCTTTGATGGGACAAATCGGCTAACATCAATGCGGGAGCAATTTGCCGCTTTGGGATATGAAAAAGAAATTGAGCAAACAGATGAAAGATTTTTGCGTGAACATCGAGGTTTTAAAACAGAAGAGGCTTGGGAAGAGTTTTGGGAAAAATACTGTAAAAAATTTGACGTTCCTCCATATCCGCCCGACGCTTTGTAAGGTAAGGTGGAAAAAATGAAAGAAATAAGAGCAATGAGAGCATATCATTATGATTTGGCTACATACAAAAATATTTTTATTGAAGAATCCGGAATGGACAGAGAGACATACCACAATCTATGTAAGTATGGAAATGAAGAATTTAGTAGAGCGTTGGAGGGTATTAAAGGAGGCACAAACTGCTTAACAGCACGGCGAAAATATCTTATTGCGCAGGGCTATGAGGAAGCTGTTAAGCGTGCTGATGAACGCTTTTTGAAAGAACGGCTATACTCAGATTATACTCCTGAGGAATATGACGCTAAATGGGAGAAGCATGCGAAAGTTCTTAAGGAAGAGTATCCGCCTGACGCTTTATAAGGTAAGGTGGAAAAAATGAAAGAGATAAGAGCAATGAGAGCATATCATTATGATTTGGCTAAATATGAAGATATTTTTGTTGAGTATGGTATAGAATGGAGAGAATTATAAATGAAAAAAATTTTTTATTATGATGGACCTATACAAGATAGCGGATTATCACAAGAAGAACGTGATAAACTTGTTGAAGAATATGAGAAAAAAAATGCAGAGTTAAAAGATTGGCCGCCAATTGAGTGATAAATAGGTAAAAATGTAATACAATAAAAGTAAGTTATATTAAGTCGTATTAAAAAGCGTTTTGATTTTATCAGGACGCTTTTTTGATACGATAATATGATGGGGAGTTTTTGGCGGCAAAAGGTACTATAACGGAAATGGGATACGGCTCTAACCATATTCAGATGGAGGGGCGGATTGCGCTTGCCGATGAACAGTTTGAGCTGACGGACGGAAGCATGACCGACGCGCCCGGGCAGAGCGGAATTGCGTCGCATGATATAAACTGCCGCTGCTTTACGCGTTATAAGCTGGTTAGTGAAGAGGAATACATACGGCTTTCCAACAAGAATTTTGAGGGAAAAGCGTTTACAAACGATAAAAAGAATGATATAATAAATAAAAAGGAATATATAGGTAAGCCTATAAGAAAAACTGATAATCAGCATGTCAGGGAATGGTATGTAGCCAATGTATCAGATATTCCAAATCAAATAGACAAATCGAAACCTTTTGAGGAACAAGTACATCAAGCTTTTGATTTGAGAAATAAATATAAGCATGAGGCTCGGGTTGCAATGTCTGATAAAGAAACAGCAGCATTTCTGGAAAGGAAGAGACCTGTAAAGTCTTTTGCGGAACTATTATCTGATAAAATGGATAGAAAAGGTCTATCAAGAGAGGAAGCATTGAAAGATATATTTGAAACGGCGGCTAAAACTAATAAAGATATAAATAGAGAATTTAATTTATAAAGGGAGAGGGCTAATAATGCGTAAGTATGAATTTGATTATAATATATATCCAGATAATAGTCCTCAAAAATTTAAAGAGGCTTGTATGTATATAGAAAAAGCGTATCCTGATTTTAGTAAGGAAAAATTGCTGATTGATGTTGACGGAAGTACAATTCAAATATACAATAGTAGTAATAAAGAAATAGCTGTTTATGATGATTATGATGTGGGCGCAGTCTACGCACTATCTGATGTGCCATTAAACGATACTATTTTGTTTAAACAAAGGTGGAAAAAATGAAAGAGATAAGAGCAATGAGAGCATATCATTATGATTTGCCTAAATATAGAGATATTTTTGTTGAGGAATCCGGAATGGATAAAAAAGAGTATTGGTATTTAAGTACATATGATAATGAAGAATATAGTAAGGCTATGGAAGGCACTGACGGAAGTGTAAGCTTTTTAACAGCGTTAAGAAAATATCTTATTGCACAGGGCTATGAGGACGCTGTTAAACGCTCGGATGAACGCTTTTTGAAAGAACGTGTATACGGAGATTGCACTCCTGAGGAATATGACGCTATATGGGAGGAGCATATGAAAGTTCTTAAGGAAAAGTATCCGCCTGACGCGTTATAAGGCAAGGTGGAAAAAGTGAAAGCAATAAGGTCGTGGCATGTAACTACAGCGTATTATTTTGAGTTATTTAAAGAAATTGCAAATCTTTCATTTAGTGAATATTGTAAGTTAGAAAAACAAATTATTATTCCTAAAGTAAAAAATTTTGACGGTACAGACCAATTGACATCAATGCGGGAGCAATTTGCAGCTTTGGGATATGAAAAAGAAATTGAGCAGACAGATGAAAGATTTTTGCGTGAACATCGAGGATGTATGACAGAAGATGGATGGGAAGAGTTTTGGAGCGAGTTTTGTCATATTCATAATATAGACCCTCGTAAAGACGCTTTGTAAAGCAAGGTGGAAAAAGTGAAAGAGATAAGAGCAATAAGGGCATATCATCCGGATTTACCTAAATATAGAGATATTTTTGTTGAGGAATCCGGAATGGATAAAAAGGAGTTTGGAATATTATGTTCATATGATAATGAAGAATATAGCAAGGCTATGAAAGGTGTTAACGGAAGTGTAAGTTATCTAATAGCGTGGAGAAAATTTCTTATTGCACAGGGCTATGAGGACGCTGTTAAGCGTGCTGATGAACGCTTTTTGAAAGAACGCGTATTTGCAACTTATACTCCAGAGGAATACGATGCTAGATGGGAGAAGCATATGAAAATCATTCCAGAGGATTGTCCGCCTGACGCTTTATAAGGCAAGGTGGAATAGACGGTAACAATATACAACAACATGATTTGACGATGATAAAGCATGAACTTATGGAGAGAAATTTAATGAATAAAGGCTTTGACCAAAGTGAAGCGCATAGAATAACTTCAAAAAAAATATAACTATGGTATGGAAGCAAGAAAATATTATGATAAGGTTGAAAAATATTAGATATTTGGACGATGTTATAGAGGCAGACGCATATCCCGAAGATTGTGAATCAGCTGTGAGATTTGTCCTGCATATTGATACAGAAGAATTAGAACCATATAAATTACCAGAGGAATACAGTTACTGTTCCAATTATATGATAAAAGCAAAATGGCATTTACTTAATATGGTGAAAAATAATAAGGAAATTCCAAAAGAACGCTTAATTATGTGGTATTAATAGTATTTAGAAATATATATTTTCCGACATACAAATAATTAAATATATAAAGCACTCTGCGTTTGCAAAGTGCTTTTTTCGTGCGTTCTGTAGTTTTTAATTGCCGTGCGGCTCGGCAAGAACGCGTCAATGTGGGGTAATAATCCGCGACTCGCTTGCGTGGGGCGGAGGGTTACAACTCAAAAAAAATATATTATAAGTGGGCTTGCCGCTGTAACTCGTTATGTGGGATAGACGGTAAGAACTCAAGGAGGTTTTGTTTAAAATGACACTGGAAGAATTAAAGAAACAGCTGGAAGAGGGCAAGCTGAAGCAGGAGCAGTTTGACGAAATGATACGTATATTGGGCATGGAGCCTGAAGCTAATCCGTCCGCCGAGGCTCAGTCTGAGCCGGACGATGTTGACAGGCTTATTGAAAAAGCTGTAGACCGCGCGACAAATAAGCTCGGCAATGAAAATAAGCTTCTTCGCGAAAAGCTGGAAAAGCTAAAAAAAACTAAGCTGTCAGCGGAAGAAATCGCTGAGGAAGAACGCCGGGAAAAGGAAACGGCCTTAGCCGAAAGAGAAGCGGCAGTCAAATCGGCCGAAAACCGCATGTTCGCTCTTAAACAGATTAAGAAAATTGGGCTTGACAGCGGTGACGAAACCGCGATACAAATTGTGGACTTGGTTATGGACGAGGATGAGGACGCTATTTCCGAAAATGTTTCAGCCCTTAAAAAGCTTGTTGATTCTTTAGTGGCGGCTGAAGTAGATAAGGCCTTTAAGTCTACCGGACGTGTCCCCGGCAAGGGTAAAAGCGGCGGTACGAGAGATAATCCTTTCCGCAAGGATACATATAATCTGACAGAGCAAATGCGGCTCTTGCGGGAAAATCCTGAGCTTGCCGAACAGCTGAAGGCGGAAGCCAGGACAAATTAAATATATAAATTTATTTTAGGAGGAATAAAAACAATGGCAATTACAAAACTTTCAGACATGATAGTTGTACCAGAGAAGTTCGCGAGCTATGTGGAAGACAGAACAGTTCAGAAATCACTAATGGTGAACAGCGGCATAGCTACAGCGGACGGAACCGTGGCTCAGCTTATCAACGGAACACCTAAGGGCGGAAGATTTATAGAAATCCCCGCTTGGAATGAATTGGAGGGCGAACCGTCAGTATTCGGAGAAGCTCCTCTTGACGCGACTGGTATCACAGCGAAGTCATGGTCCGCGACCTTGCAGATTTGGCAGAAGGCCTGGGGTGCGACAGACCTTGCTAAGGTATTGGGCGGCGCGGACCCTATGGCGGCAATCGCGAATCTTATCGCAGATTGGAGAAATATTCACGAGCAGAAGATTTATCTTGCTATTCTGAAGGCTATTCTTGACCCGACCGCCGGCGCGCTTAAATCGCATATTAATGATATTTCAGGCGGAAGCGGAACGGCGGCAAATATTTCAGACGGCGCTACTCTTGATACTAAGCAGGCGCTTGGTGATAATTACGGCCGTCTCGGTATGGTATTTATGCATTCGGCAGTATACACATACTTGCAGAAAAACGGTATGATTACACGTAATCCGATATTTGACCCCTCACAAAGCTCTGTAGAGATGGAAAGATACCTCGGCTATAATATTAAGGTTGATGACAGTATGCCTGTTAATGACGGCGTGTATGATACATACTTCCTGGGCAGCGGCTGTTTTATCCGTGAAACCGGTACTCCGGACGGACTGACTACAACAGAGACAGACCGTGATAAGCTCGCGGCAGAAGATTATCTTATTAACCGCTGGGCGCAGGTTATCCATCCGAGAGGCTTTAGCTGGAATATGGAAGCTAAGCTTGAAGGCGATGAAAAATATCCGTCGCTCGCGGACCTTGGCAAAGCTGAGAATTGGAAGCTGGCTACAAACGACAAGAAAGCGGCGGCCGCGTGTCTGAGACACAGAATCGCCTGATTGGAGGCTTTAAAATGAGTTTAACATTCCATAATATGCGCCGCAGATTAAACGCGGATAAGCTGACAAAGGCTGAGCCGGAGCACAGGCAGGAGGCTAAACAGCCTGTGTCAAAGAAAAAGAAATAAGGGGGTTTTTACAAATGACGGTTGAAACTCTTATCCGCCTGCGTATTCCGATTACGCCGGCGGACGATACGGCGTGTATGTACGCCGATTGCGCTTTGGGCTGGATAAATGATAACACAAGCCTAAGGTATGATTTGAATAAGCTTCCTGAGAGCCTTCCGTCAAATGTGAGGCTTTTTATTTTGAAATATTTTGAACTGATGAGCAATAACCCCAGCGTTACGTCAGAGAGTATACAGGGCTTGTCGCAGTCCTTCGCGGGTTCGGACAGAACAGGCTTGCTTATTTGGGAGTATGCCGGCGAGCTTCTCGGAGAATATATGACAGGAGCGGTGGCCGCTGTGCCGGCGGAGGCACCATGGGAATAAAGGTTAAGATTACATCCGACGTAAAGAGTGTGAATAAAGCGTTCGCGCAGATAAAGGCTCTTGACGGACACAGGGTAAATATCGGTATTCCCGCGGACTCAAAGGAAGCTCGGATTGCCGCTGTGCACGAATGGGGTCTTGCTATAAGCGTTACGGATAAAATGCGTAATTGGTTTAGGGGGCAGGGCCATCCGCTAAAGGCGTCAACGACGCAGATAGTTATTCCGGAGCGTTCGTTTTTTCGCGCGGGTATGGACACGGAGGGGAAACGGATAATAAAAAATTATTCCAAATTAATACCCGCTGTTATAAACGGTAAGCTGTCTGCTGACATGTTTTTGGACATGCTGGGACAGGAGGTTACAACTGCTATAAAGGAATACGCGGCGAATTTATCGAGTCCGGCGAACAGCGGCTTTACGGCGGAGCGCAAAGGAAGCTCAAATCCGCTTGTAGACAGCGGAAGCATGATAGGCGCGATTAATTACGAGGTGAAATAATATGCAGTATTTTAATTTTTCCCGCTTGATTCATAGGTATAGCAGACCGTTCACATGTGAGTTGAAGGCGGAAGGCGCCTATGACGCTTTGGGGGAATGGGTAACGCCGGAAGGCTCAGTTATATCAATGACCGGAGCGATTTTATCCGTGCGTGATTCTAAGCTGCGTCAGCCCGACGGCGTGTATACGGAAAAAGATAAGGTGCTGTATATACTTACGCCCATTGACAGCGCTATGCTTGGCGCGGAGATAATATTTAAGGATAATGTTTATACGGTTGAGGATTCTACCGGCGAGGATGACGCTGAATTTACGGGCGTATATATTTATCACTTAAAATGGGTAAGTGTTTTTAGGAGGCTGAAACGATGATTGACGTTGATAAGATACGGGAAACCGTAGTCAGTAATTTAAAAGAAGCTTTAGGAGTTCCGGTTATTCGCAGCAATACTGTAAATGCTCTGCCGGCATTACCTTTTTGCGTCTACACAATACAGAAATTACTAGAAAATTCCGGCGGTACTTGGCAGCGCGCTGAAACCGGAATTGACCGTATACCATCAAGTCAGGTATGGAGCGTAACTATAAACGCGGAAAAATATATTACCTGCGCTAAGCTGGCTGTTTTGGCGCACGATTTCTTTTCTAAGAGCGGTGTGTCAGCGCTGAAGGATAATGGTATTGTAGTTGAAAATGTCGGTAAAATTACGCCGCGCGATACGCTGATTACGGTAGATTACGAATATCGTCAGGGCTTTGATGTTCGGCTCGGACTTATGAATACAAGGGAATATGATAAAGATAATATAATTCAAAGCGCGGAAATCGGGGGAAAGGTTATTCAGAATGGAGGGAATATAAATGGCGAATGATGTTGTTATAAAGATAGCGCATAAGGAGTATATGGAATTACGCTCCGAACGCGAGAAGCTGAAGGCTGAAAACGCGGCGCTTAAAAAAGAGCTTATCTCAGCTAAGAAAGAAAAAATTGAAGGAAAGAGGGAAAAGAAAAATGGGTAATGACGTTACTGTAAAAATAGACATTAGAAAGCCCGCCGGTAAGCTGGGATTTGGTATTCCGCTTATCTTAACAATCGGAAAAGCCGATGAATATAAGGAGTGCTTTGATATGGCGGATATTGTGGACGCGGGCTATAAGGACACTACTGATACATATAAGGCGGCGGCTCTTATGCTTGCTCAGACAGATAAGCCTTCTAGTATTGCTATTGTGGGGGCGGAATCCGCTGATACAGCGGCGGAGGTTCTTATGGCTAACGCCGATAAGGGCTGGCGCAGATTAGTTGTAGCCGGCGCTGAGGCGGCGGCGCTGTCGTCTGTAATAGCTTATATAAACACGACTGATGATAAAATGCTTTTTGTCACAGTTAATGACACGGCGGGACTTGCGGCGTTAGGCGTGAATGACAGAACGGTAGGCTTTGTTCACTCTAACCCTTTGGCAGCGGCCGCTCTTGCAGGTGAAGCGTCAGGCCTGAATCCCGGCGGCTTTACATATAAGAATTTAATTTTGACGGGTATTGAGCCTATGGATTTTAATGAGGCGGAGTTAAAGGCGATTCATGACGCGAACGGACTTACATTTATAACAAAGGCGGGAGATAATGTAACCTCGGAGGGTAAGGCTATGAGCGGCGAATATATAGATATAATAGACTGTAAGGACTGGATAATCAGTCAGATTATTTATCGTACGCAGAAGCTGCTTAATACAATGCCTAAGGTGCCGTATGACAATTCTGGAATCGCAATGCTTGAAAATGTTTGTCTTACCGTACTTAAGGAGGCGGCAAATATGGGAATGGTCGCGTATGATACGGAAACAGGAAGCTACCTGTACAGTACAGACTATGCTCTGCGTGAAGAGCAGAGCGGCGCGGACAGGGTAGAGCGCAGATATGTCGGCGGTAAATTCAGCTTTGAGCTTGCCGGCGCTGTTCATACCGTTGTTGTAAACGGCGAAATTTCAATTTGACGGGAGGAGATAAAAAATGGCTAATATTACTACATTTGATAGTAAGGACCTTATTGTTACGGTGAACAATGTAAATATTACGGGCTTGGGTGAGGACGGCGCGTCGGGCGAAAAAGACGAAGCGTTTTTTTCTACGTCCTACGGCGTACAGGGTGACTGCGTTGTCAGTGTTACGAATAACGACCTTGGAACTGTAACAATTACGGTACAGAAGACAAGCCCGCAGTACGGATATTTACTCGGACTCGCTAAGAGAAGAGAAAAATTTCCGCTCTGGTGCCGTAACAGCAATACCGGAGAGGTTTTCGGCGGCACTCAGGCCGCTCTTGAAAATTATCCGGCATCTGAAAACGGAATGGAGCATGCAGACGGAGAATTTACATTTAAGGTGTTTGATTATTCATACACGGCGTAAGCGTATGAGGGCGGCAGATAAAAGCCGCCCTAAAATTATAATTAGGAGGCTTATATAATGGAAAAATTTAAGACAGTAAAAAAGGTAATTGACGGCGTTGAGTATACGGCGCAGTTTAACGGCTTATCGGCGGCGCTTGAAGCCGTTGACAACAGCTATATAGATGGTTCAAGCAATACCTCGTCCTTGAAAATGGCAAAGTATATTCTTGAAAATGTTATTGTAGCTCCGAGAGCTGATATTGATTCGTTTGAGAGCGCGGATAAATTAAATAATGTTCTTGATTTTGGCCGCGAGGTTATGCAGGGCAACTTTCGGGAGCCGGAAAAGCAAAGCGGCTCTGAAGAAAAGGGTAGCAAATAATTGGGCCTACTGGAGACTTGTATTCAGCGATATTGGCAATTTTACGCATGATTATGTGTTTAACTGTATGACGCCTCAGGAGGTTTTAGAGGCGAATATCGCGCTTGATAGAGCTATCAAGCAAATTGAGAGTAAGTCTAAGAAAGGGCGGTGAGGAAATGGATAGTATAAGTCAAAATTCTATTGAGGTTGACGTACAGGTGAATAACGCGGACGCCTTAGATAAGCTGGCAAGTGATATGGGAAATATTAAGAAGCTGGCGGGAGGCGGAGTAAGTGACCCGTATAAAGACCTTAAAAAATCGGCGAGCGGTGCGAGCGGCGGAGTAAGCAGAGTGGCAAGCAGTGTTAATAAAACCGCTGACACTCTGAAAAACGGAGAGGGCAAGGCCTCATCTTTCGCGAGCAGGCTTAAAGAGGTAAAGAAAATATCATTTGATAAGGTAAAAGCCGGCGCTGCCGCGTTTACGGTCAAGCTCAGGGAAGCGGCGAGCGTTAGCTTTGATAAGCTTAGCTCCGGTATAAAATCTGTTTCCGGCGCGTTAGGCTCTGGAATTAAAAAAGCGGCAGGCTTTGCGGCAAAGGGAGTTGGAATCGCTGCCGGCGGAGTGGCCGCTTTAACCGGATTGTCTGTAAAAGCATACGGAGATTATGAACAGCTTAAGGGCGGTGTTGAGACACTGTTCGGCGCTGGAGGTCTTACGATAGAAAAATATGCGGAGAGTGCCGGTAAGAGCGTCGACGCTATAAGGAGCGAGTATGACGGACTTATCGCTTCGCAGGACAATGTTTTAAAAAACGCGAGCAACGCCTATAAAACAGCAGGGTTATCGGCAAACGATTATATGGAGTCTGTAACTGCGTTTTCCGCATCGCTAAAACAGAGCTTTGACAAGACGCCGGAAGGAATTAAAGCCGCGGGTGAAGCTGCCAATCAAGCTATTATTGATATGGCGGATAACGCTAATAAAATGGGTACGCCAATGGAGGATATACAAAACGCGTATCAGGGCTTCGCTAAACAGAATTATACTATGCTTGACAATTTAAAGCTGGGATACGGCGGTACAAAAGAGGAAATGGAGCGACTGCTTAAGGACGCGCAAAAATTTTCAGGTGTCAAGTATGATATAAGCAATCTTTCTGACATTTTCTCCGCGGTACATATTATTCAAGAGCAGCTTGGTATTACCAATACAACCGCTGAAGAAGCGGAAAAGACAATACAAGGCTCTTTTTCTTCCATGAAATCGGCATGGGGCAATCTTCTTACAGCGTTTGTTGTCGGCGGAGATGATTTTGACCAATGTATTGAAAATATGATAGAAGCCGTGAAAATATTTGGTAAAAATGTGCTTCCCGTAATAAGTAAGGCGCTTAACGGTATAGGAGCTCTAATTGAGCGGCTCGCTCCTGTAATAGCTGAGAAGCTTCCGGCGCTGGCGGAACAGCTTCTGCCTCCGCTGTTAAAAGCTGCCGGCTCTGTCGTGCAGGGTATTATAAAAGCTCTGCCGTCTATTATCAAAGTGCTTATTAAAGAAATTCCGGGCATTGTTAAAATGCTTGTTCAGGCGGTTGCGGACGTGTTCGGGGATTCGTTCCCCATAGTGAAATCCTTTGGCTCTTTAATTGAAAAATGCGCCGGAGGAATAGGAAAAGCTATTCCGTTTATAATAGGAGCGGTTTTCGCGTTTAAGGGCTTTAGTATAGTACGGACCGCGGCGGGGCACGTAAATTCTTTTATATCGCCGTTTAAAAGCTTAGCTGATAAAGTTAGCGGCGGAAAAATGGGAAATGACCTAAGCGGAACCGCGAAGGGCATGACTGATACAGGAAACGCCGCGGCAGGAAGTTCTCAAAAGCTATTGTCTATGGCGAAGGCCTTTGTGCTGATGGCTGTAGGTGTTTTTGCGATTGCGGCGGCCTTCGCGATACTCGCGCGTTCGGCTATTGCTCTGGCGGGAGCGGGTCCATTGGCAATCGGAGTCATGGGCGGCATGGTTATTGCGGCCGCGGCTCTGGGCATAGGTATGATGTTACTTTTAAAATCGCTTAGTACTATGGGAATAAGCGCGATTCAGGGTGCGGCGGCCATGGCAATACTGGGAGGAGCGCTGATACTAACGGCCATAGCTTTTGCCCTGCTGGTGCGTTCGGCAATAGCGTTAGCGTCTGCCGGACCGCTTGCAATCGGAGTTATGGCAGGAATGCTTATCGGAATCGCGGCGCTTATGGTACTTGCCGCGGTTCTTGGGCCGGCGCTGACAGCCGGAGCGATTGGTTTTATCGCGTTCGGAGCGGCGATTCTTATGGTCGGCGCCGGAGCGCTGCTTGCGGCTAAAGGTCTTACACTTGTTACAAGCTGTTTGCCTATAATTGTGCAATACGGACTAAGCGGGGCGATGGCTATAATTACGCTTGGCGTAAGCCTTGCGGTGTTTGCCGGAGGAGCGGCTCTAGCAGGAGCGGCGAGTATAGTATTAGGCGCGGGCTTGCTTATAGCGTGTGTCGGTATTATTGCGTTTTCAGCCGCGCTGTTAGTTGGAGCGGCTGTTCTTACGGCAATAACAGCCGTATTGATGATATTTGCGGCTGTAATTACAATTATAGCCTCTTCGTTAATGATTATGGCGGCATCATTTATGATTATAGCGGTATCAGTGCCTATGGCCGCGGCTGGACTGGCTTTATTGCCGGTATTATTTACGGCGCTTATTGTTCCGGCAGGATTGCTGGCGGCGGCGTTACCGCTGTTAGCGGTGGCTTTCGCGGCATTGATTGTGTCAATAATAGCTGTGACTGTAATATTAACAGCTTTCGTGGCAGTAGTTACAATTATAACCGCTTCGTTAATGATTATGGCGGCGTCCTTTGCTTCAATGGCTGTGTCTGTTCCTGTCTTTGCCGCGGGTATTGCTCTGCTGCCTGCTTTGTTTCTGGCACTTGTTATACCGTCGGCGGCTTTATCAAAAGAGATTCCAGGACTGGCAAGTGCGTTTCAGATTTTGGCGTTGGCTTCGGTTATTGTATCGGGCGCGTTAATGAGTATAAATTCAAGTTTGTCATTGACAAGCGCAGGTTTTAATATGCTCAGTATGACTGTAGCAATGGCGTGTCAAAGGATGATTATGACATTTACAGTCTGCGGGAGTAGAATAGCGTCAATATGCGCGCGCATTGTATCACAGTCAAGAAGCTGCGCGAGCGGTATTAGGTCGGCGTTTGCGTCTGTAAGCTTGAGCGCGACAGGCTCAAACATAATGAATGGCTTGCTGAATGGTATACAGTCGCGTTCAGGCGCGGTTATAGCGCAGGCAAGGCTGGTAGCGCAGTCTGTATCATCCGCCATGAATTCCGCGCTTGATATTCATTCTCCGTCTAGGGTTACAATGAAAACCGGCGTGTTCGCGGCGCAGGGTCTTGCTGAAGGTATGCGGAATGGTATTCCGCAGGTAGAGACAGCCGCGCGGAGTGTGGCATTGGATGCTGACGCTTCTATGGACATGGAGCTGCGGGCCTATTCTCCTGAGAGCACTGGGACAGCGAGAACCTTTTACGGCGGTAATACTACAATCGCTCCTGTATTTCAGCTTGATATTCACGGAGCGGTAAGCGAGGATGACAGAACGACGGAAAGAGCGGTAAAACGCTGGGTATTGGAGGCCTTAGAGACTGTGGAGGAGTCAATGAGCCGTAAGCAAAGAACGGTTCAGGTACTCTAAATATTTAGAAAGGACTGAGACAAAATGGCACTGATAAACGGTATCTATATTCACGTAACAGATGAAAGCGTTACGGCAGAAACCGAGGCGTCTGAGCATGCCGTTGAAAAAGGCGCCGATATAACGGACCATATAAAAATCAATCCTGCTGAGGCGTCTTTATCAGGTAAAATTGTAAATTATACCGCGTATACGTCAGAAAATAAAACAGAGCAAAAATCAATTACCGCTTGGCTTAATCTTGTAAAGAGAGACGGCTCCGCGTTTGATACAATGAGCTTTGACCGGTTAAATAATGAGCTGCTTGCTTTTTACGGCGGCGCAGCCTGGCGCGACAGCGGAGATATTCGATATTTAGATGAGAATAATAATGTCGTAAATTGCGGCGCGTCGGAAAGCTCGAAAATTTACGCGGTTAGATTTGAAATGATATTACCCTATGCTTCAACCGTAAGGATACAAAATGCCTTTAAGCAGTATTGCTGCTTTAATATTATCAATAAAAGCACAACCGGCTACAATGTACGTGATTATGACGCGGACTCTGAGGTTGTAAATGATTTTGTGCTGTCTAATACGTATAATGGAGAAGCCGGCAGAGTACAAACAGAATTTACTAATTATGACATGGAAACCAATGTAGTAAGCTCCAGTGAGGAAAGAAGCGCCGGATGGGTTCTTGACTGCCTGAAAAGCTGGATGAGAAGCGGGGCTTTAGTTGTATATGAGGGCAGAAATCATCTTGTGAATTATCAAATACGCAGCTTAAAGACAGAGCATCCTAACACAGTGAGCGGCGGAGCTGATTTCAGTATGACACTTCGTGAATTTAAAGGCGCCGCGAACAGCTATGCCGGCGCGAATGGGGGAGTACAGCAAATATCGCAGGGCGATAATTCTGAGGTATGGTATGAGGTTCAGCTAGGAGACAGCCTTTACAGCTTAATTTCACAGTACCGTAATTTGAAAAGAGACCCTATTGATGGTACGGCGTATACAACTATTGACTGGATAATGCGGAAGAATCCGCATGCTTTTGATAATACAAATGACTGCACTACTTTAAAGGCTTATGAGAAAATTTTGTTGGGGTACAGATAATGAAAAAAGACAGAATCTTAATTGAAAAAGCAAATATTCCGTATAGGTTTTCAATCGCTCTTCCTTCGATAATGTTTGAGCTGGAAATTAGGTACAACAAAACGGCTGATTTATTTACTATCGGATTATATAAAAATGATACGCTGATTTGTATTGAGCCGGTTATATACGGCGTACCGCTTTTTAAACAGCTCTATCAGCAAGGAAAATATCCCGCGTTAACTATCATTCCTATTGATAGAAGCGGTGAAAGCTCGAGAGTAACGTGGGGGAATTTCAATGAGACTGTATTCTTGGAGGTCGATAACGCGGGTGATACGATATGAGTGAAAGAATATTTGAAAACGGCCGTGAAGCAAATACGTCACATCTTATAACAGCCTTAAATCTGGCTCTGTCAAGTGAAAGCGCTTCGCCGCTTACTCCAAAAGGACAGTTTGGCTTCACGGCTGTAATAGAAACGGATAAAACTATATTAAGCAGCAATGAATTTGACTTTGAGTTTGATATACCTTTTGACGACGATATAGTGCCGAATGAGGCGGAAATCAGAATTTATAATTTATCAAAGCAGACACTCAATAATTTCAGAAAGGGTAACGCTCTTACAATTACTGCCGGCTATGGCACGGATACGGGAATTGTATTAAATGGTAAAATATCAGCCGTCAAGACAAGACATAGCGGAGTCGATAAAATTACAACGGTTTATGTTCTGGACAACGCGGACTATGAGGACCTTGATATTGTTGAACATACCTTTACAGAAGGTACAGACGCCAGTTATATTTTGGAAACACTGCTTAAAAAGCTGAATCTGAATATCGCGGTGTTTGAGATTCAGCGTGACCACAGGTATGATAAGGACGAATCCGTAAAAGGAAGCGTAACGGAGGCTATTAAGAAATATGCTGATATATGCGGTGTGTCAGTATATATACATAAGCTTCAAATTTACTGCCGTCCTATATGGCAGGGTGACAATATACATTTTACAATACGCGCTGAAACCGGAATGATAGACAGCCCTGAGCAATTTGAAGAGGAAAACACAAGCGAAGAATATAAGGACAGCGTAACCGGCTATAAAATTAAAATGCTGTTTCAGTACAGAATGGCTACCTCGGCAATTGTGGACGTGTCAAGCAAGGACTGTAACGGAAGCTTTAGGGTACGCGAAGGAACACATAGCTTTGACGGGCTGTCCGCTGTTACGGACATCAAGTGTGTAGAAAATATAAGCACAGCAATTATTAAAACGGAGTAATGTGATTATGAATTTTAACGAAGCTTTTATAAACGGAAAACTAATAAATATTCACACGGCTTTTATCGGTAAGGTTATAGCGGTCAACGAAAATATAGCTAGAGTACAGCCGCTTACTTACTCGAAGAACGTGAGCGGAGAGCTAAGAGAGCAGACGCCGGTGGCCGTGTATATTCCTCGTAATATAAAGGTTAAACAAGAAACAATAACTTATATGACAGGCTTGAACAGCTCACATACTAAAACGATTATTGTGCCGGATATTGTAGCCGCGGGCGATGTTGTTTACTGCGGCGTATCAGAAAGAGACATTACAACAGAGAATTTAAACGGTAAAATTGCCAAGCCTACGCGTCATCATGATATAAATGACAGCGTTATTCTGGCTGTAATATAAAGGCGGTGATAGAATGAAGGGCTTAAAAATAGTTGAGGGCGACGTATCAATCACAGACGGAAGTATTGATATGGCAGAGGATACGGAGCTTGAAATTCAGACTATGAAAACCGTGCTAAGGACTAATAGGGGAGAAGACGCTTTTGACGCTGACGAGGGAATAAATTTGCGTCAGCTTCTCAGTAAAGGCGTAACAGCTGATATGGTTAAAACTCAGATTAAAAACGGTATAAATCAGGTTAACGCTGACTATACCATCGAGGACTTTAATTATAGCTTGGATAAAATCACGCGTACTGCTGAGATAAAATTTACAGCCCGCAAAACAAACGGAGCGTCTGTTAGTATTAGTAACAGTTATAATTAAGAGGTGAGTATATATGAACATTAAGGATTGGGGGCTAAGCGAAAAAGGATTTTACTGTCCTACATATGACGAAGTTCTGGCAAGTAAAATAAAAAGCGCCAAAGAGCTTTTCGGAGAAAATATCTGTACGGATAATAACACAATTTTAGGTAAATTTATTCGGCTTGAAACTGCGTATGATGTAAAGCAATTCGAGGAAATAGAAAAAATCTATTACAGTATTTCACCGGTAACAGCTACAGGCGTATCACTCGACCGAGATGTCAGCTTTGCGAGAATGACCCGGAATACCGCGGCTGCGTCTGTACATAAAATACGTATTTACGGCACGGAAAACCATTGTTTAAACAAAGGCACTTTGCTAAGGTCCGCGGGCGGTGTTATTTTCTATACAGCTGTAGACTGTACGCTGTCCGATTACAGCGAAGAAAAGCAGCAGTATTACGCTGAGCTTGAAATTCAAGCCGCTGAAGCCGGAACGAGCGGTAATGTGCGTGATATAAATAGATTAGTTGACGTCGACAGTGATGTTACGGCGATTGAGTATATTGATATGATTACAGAAGGCGCCGATACGGAAACAGATATTGCATTGCTTAGCAGATATAATGATGTTGTTGACGGTATGGGGACAAATACAAAAAGTGCGATTATATCCGAGCTGATGAAAATAAACGGTGTTCACAAGGTTATTATATCTAATAATATTACCGGCAGCGATATTAAAATATCAGATTATTTAACGGTTGAAAGCGGCAAGTACGCTGTTATTATCTACGCCAATCATGGATTGGATACAGAAATCGCAGAAGCGATTTTCAAGTGCGCGCCTTTCGGGATAAAGCAAAACGGCTCTACAACGGTAAGGCTTAAGGATGAAGCCGGAGAAATTCACGAGGTGGTGTTTTCCTATGTTAGAGAAATTCCGGAAAATATAGAGGTTGCCTGTAAGGTCAGCGCTGAATTCTCAAAGGACGGTATTGAAAATATCAAAACAAATATTTCTGAATACATAAATAATTTGGACATCGGAGAGCCATTAATTTATAGTAAGCTGTACAGGCAGATTTATTTAGTTTCCGGAACAGCGGAAATTACAAGACTTACAGTAAACGGCGGTACAGATTCGGTCTATCCCGCGAAGGACGAGAAGCTAAGGGTCAATAATATAACGGTATCAATTACGGAGGGATAACGCTGATGAATATAAATTATGACAATCCTATTAAGAACCTGCCGGATGCCTTTAAGAAGGATACCGAAAGCAATAACTATAAGCTGCTTCAAATAAATAAAAACACGACCGATATTATACAGGCGGCTGTCTCAGATGTATTCAGCGCTTTGAATCTTAACAACGCGAAGGGTAAGGTTTTAGATGATATTTACAGCGGAAGGGTACATCTGCGGCGCGGAGCGCTCAGCGATGAGCAATATGCTATACGCCTGCGCGCTAAAATAATGCAGAATATAGCCAGCGGCTCATTTCCTGACCTGCTGGAGGCATTAGCTTATGCGCTTCAGTGTGATAAATCAGCGATACATATTGTTGAGGGAAGCAAGCCAAATAACGTTAATATAAAGGATATTCCTCTTGAGACTATATTCAGCGCGGGATTCACTATTGATGACATTATCGCGATGATTGAAAATATGCTGCCGTTAGGAGTAAGGATTGAGGAACGCTCTTTCACCGGAACCCTTGAGTTCGGCGGTGAAAATGAGTTTGATGCAAATAAGGGCTTCTCCGATGAAAATAATAAAATAGGCGGATATTTTGGAACATAGAAAGGAGCGTAAAGTAAATGGATTTTAAAAATCAAATTTCTTTATGGAAAAATAAAGGCGCCGCGCCGTCTAAGGAATTGGAAGAAGGCGGGTTTTCTCCCGGCTATAAGCCGCCGGCAGGAGTGTTTAATTGGTTTTGGCACATAGTAAGCGGCGGTATACAGGAGCTGCAGAATAAACTATCGGCGGAAGAAAATTCAAGAATAAACGAAAATTATTATCCGGAATATACATCAGACGCAATAGATGAAAATACAAAATTCTACATTGATATTGCGAATATGGGTGATGGTGAAGGTATATATAAACGCAGAGCGAGGCGGATAGATAATTCGTCATGGAAGGATTTGGTGTCGGGGCAAGAGTTAAAGCTCAGCGGTGAAAATTATCAGGAGGACGGTATAGTAAGCGGCGGAACCTCTCTGTCAATGCCGCTGGATGATTATTTATGCTTTAATCAGTCAGCAAATTTTACTATCGCGTTTAGCGTAAAACTATCCGAAACATCAGAAACTAATGATTTGATTACAATAGGCGGTACCAGAAAAATTGTAATACAGCAAAAAGGCGCGGACGGTATTAGGCTTATAACCTTTGATGATACGGATACCATGCATGTATATCCGAGCGATGGCTGTATAATGCCTAAATCGTATAATAAATATCATCATTATATAGTATCTATGAATATTGATACTAATGTTGTGAGATGGTTTCAGGATGGTTTGATGGAATCGGCGTCCAGCTCGGAAATTACAAATAATAATAATTTTATTAAAGCAGATGGTGAGCGGAGTATAAAGCTTTTTAGTGATAGTCAAGACAAAACAGGTGTTCAGTATATAAAAATATTAGATTATTCAGTTTCTATTTCACAGGCTAAAAAATTGTTTGAAAAGCATAGTACTATCGACTATACAAACGATAAAACTCAGTATGATATTAAATTTAAAATGCTAGACAGTCCAATTTATGAGGACGCTGAGACACGAGCACAACTCACAAGCGGGGAACAGCTATCCGCCGCGCTTAGTAAAATCAAAAAATGGCTTACGGATTTGAAAGCTGTCGCGTTTTCAGGAAACTATAACGATTTAAACGGCAAGCCTACGGCAATGAGGAATCCAAACGCGTTGGCTTTAAATTTGAATGGTACAAATACAAGCTATACCGGTGAAAGCAGTGTAAGTAAAACGTGGTATGCTCCTATATCAGCAGGAACAGAGGGGTTCAATCTTGTCAGCAGCGGAAGCGGAGCGCCGGTGTGGCAGGCTCCTAAATATATTTTTCCAAGACTGGAAATAACCGCCGCGAGCGGACTGAATATTACCGTATCGAACGGCTCAACAAGCTTAAATAAAACAAGTACAAACTCAGTTTTAGCAACGACATTTAATATACCGCATTTTGGAGAATGGACTATTACCGCCGGCGACTATAAAAAAGTTCTTAATGTAGATATGTCAAAAGTGTATAAAATTCAAGCGTTAACTTTAGAAAGCGCTGCATGGGAGCAAATTGCCGAAATATCGGAGTCGGGAAAAGCTCAGGATATATGGTCTATAGGTGATGAAAAAAATATTACCGCGGGAGATGAAACGTTAACTATTGTTATTATGGATTTTAACCATGACGTTAAATCAGACGGCTTCGGTATGGCTGGTATTACTTTCGGATTGAAAAATCTTATGACTGATATGCGTAAAATGAATATTACAAGCGCTAATATTAATACCTTCACTGATACAGATATGTATGAATGGCTTCAAGGCGAGCTTTTGTCAAGCTTGCCTGAAGAACTGCAAGGCGTCCTTAAATTCGTTAATAAGCAAACCTACGCGGGTAATAATATTGGAGCTATTAACACCGAAAGTATGAAAATATTTCTTTTCTCAGAAATAGAAATATTCGGTAAAACTACAAACTCCGCAAAAGGGGAAGGCAGGCTATATCCGTATTTTGCTACTAGCGCGCTCAGAACAAAATATCTTTCCAATGGCGCTGGAGAGTCAGAATCATGGTGGGAGCGTTCGCCGTGGATAAGCTCATCAGCGCAATTCTGCAATGTAACTTTTGCTGGTACTCTAAACCATGACCACGCGTCTTTTGAAAAAGGCGTTTGTTTTGGTTTCTGTGTTTAATGAAAGGAATGAGTTATTATGTATTTAATACTAAATAAACAAAATATAATTGCTGAAATATCAGAACATTCCGTATATGTGAGACACCAGGATAACGGAGTGGATATTTTGAGTGACAAGGAGCATGCTGACATCATTTATTCAAATGACACTGACACATATTACCCGTGCGGTGAATACACGTTAATAAATGTTGAAGCGCTTCCGGAGCGTGTGACAGAGGGTTATTATTATCATGGCGGAAAAGCTTACACGAACGGGAATCCGCTTATTACTCTTATTCGCGCGAAAACGCCTCGACAGGGCGAGCTTATACTTATGCAGACGGAAAATATAGAGAACGCGTTGTGTGATATGGATATGGCCGCGGAACAGCGAATTAGTGATATAGAGAACGCGTTGTGCGATATTGATATAGGAGGTACTGAATAATGAATACAATATGGGTTAACAGATTAATCGCGGGTGATAGGTTATGGTCGGACGTGCCCGTAAGCCGTAAAAATGCGGTTAAAGAAATATTAGCTCAACGCGCCGTTGACGGTGTTATAAGTGAGGATATGTATGTAATGATTGTAGGCGAGAATAGGGAGGTAAACAGGAATGGATAATGAAGCGGAGCTAAGAGAGCGTATAGCCACGCTAGAACAGGACAAGCGTTCTGTTCATCACAGGCTTGATAATCTGGAAAGCCTGACGGAGAGCGTACATATTATCGCGACGGAAACAAAGGCAATGCGCAGCGATGTAAACGACATTACAGAGCGTGTAGAGGAGATTGAACGCCGTCCGTCAAGGCGTTATGAAACGGTAATAACAGCAGTTATTACCGCTGTTATCGGTATTGTTGTAGGACATTTTATAAAGCTTTAAGGAGGGTACGATTATGACAAAGTGGATAAAAGCGGCAGGAATAAGAGCGGTTAAAACCATAGCGCAGACGGCTATTGCAACAATAGGAACAGCCATGGC
>CAJUFV010000134.1 GCA_910585795.1 uncultured Clostridia bacterium
AGTAGCTGACGGTATTAGCTTTTGCAGCTGACTGAATCTTAAAATTTTATCGGCAAGATGCCATAATATAAGTGATTTGTATTTTCCGCCTACAATATCAAGTGTAGCCTCTACAGGGCATATATATGTATGTTTCAAAATTAATCATTCCTTTCTTCTCGCAAGGCACTATCTTTTTTGATAGTATATATCAAAAAAGTGCATACTTGAAAAATAAATCATTTATGATAAAATAATAACACAATAAAAGAATAAAATCAACTGTGTAAGAGAATTATTTTAATATACAGATATAAGGTGTGGTGATTATATGACTGAAAAATTTAATGTGACTGGTATGACGTGCAGTGCGTGCAGTGCGCACGTTGAAAAAAGTGTAAAAAAGCTTGATGGAGTAAAAAGTGTAAGTGTAAATCTTTTGCGCGGTAGTATGAATGTAGAGTTTGATGAAAATACTGCTAGTGTAAATAATATAATAGATGTGGTTGCTGCAGGCGGTTACGGAGCTTCTGTGGCCGGAAAAATAGAGGAAAAAAACAGAAATACAAAGGCGGAAGATGAACTTTCAAATATGAAGCTGCGCCTTATTGTATCTGTTGCGTGTCTTGTTCCGCTTATGTATATATCTATGGGTCATATGTGGCATTTTCCCTTTCTTGATATATTTCATGGCGTAAGAAATGCTCTAGCTTTTGCGTTTACTCAGCTTTTACTGACACTACCTGTAATGTATGTAAACAGAAAGTATTTTATAAATGGATTTAAAACATTGTTTCATGGTGCTCCGAATATGGACTCTCTTATTGCTATAGGTTCCGGCGCGGCCTTTGTCTATGGTATAGCGGCTATATATTGTATAGGATATGGTTTGGAGAATGGTGATACAGCATTGACGGAACAATATATGATGAATCTGTATTTTGAGTCGGCCGCAATGATATTGGCGCTTATAACAGTAGGAAAATTTCTTGAAGCTCGCGCGAAAGGAAAAACATCAAAGGCAATTGAAAAGCTTATTGACTTATCTCCAAAAACAGCATTAGTGTTGCGTGACAGAAAAGAGGTAATTGTAAATGTTGAAGAGGTTCAAATTGGTGAAACGATTATTGTAAAGGCTGGGCAGGCAATACCTCTTGACGGTGTAATAACAGAGGGTAGCGGTGCGGTAGATGAATCAGCTATAACAGGTGAAAGTATTGCTGTTGAAAAGAATATCGGAGACAGAGTTATCGGAGCAACAATAAATAAGTCAGGTTATTTTAAATTTAAGGTTGAAAAAATTGGTGAAGATACTGCTCTTGCGCAGATTATTCAGCTTGTTGAAGAGGCCGCATCATCAAAGGCTCCGATTGCTAAGCTCGCAGATAAAGTGAGCGGAATATTTGTTCCTGTTGTTATAACCATTGCTGTTGTAACGACTATAGTATGGCTTGTTATGGGATATGGAATAAGTTTTGCTTTGTCCATGGGAATATCGGTGCTTGTAATTTCTTGCCCGTGCGCCCTGGGTCTTGCCACACCTACGGCAATAATGGTTGGTACCGGCATAGGGGCGCAGTACGGTATACTTACAAAATCAGCTGAGAGCCTTGAAACAGCGCATCATGTAGATACTATTGTGCTTGATAAAACCGGTACAATTACAGAAGGCAGGCCTTCTGTTACTGATATATCGCCCGTAGGTATATCTGAAAATGATTTGCTTGTATTGGCGGCGTCGATTGAATATTTATCAGAGCATCCTCTTGCAAGAGCGATAGTTGAAAAAGCGGATAGCTTGAAATTGCGGGAAGTTACAGATTTTTCACAAATAGAAGGGCAGGGGGTAAGAGGAACGATTAATGGAAAAACAGTACTGGCGGGCAATTATAAAATGATGTGTGAGAATAATATTCTTGTAAAGGAAGATATTCATTTTGCAAAAGAAGGCAAGACAGCGCTGTATTTTTCTGTCGATGGTAATTGTGTCGGTACTATCGCTGTAGCAGATACAATTAAACCTACAAGTAAACGGGCGATTGATGATATGCGTAATATGGGACTTGATGTAATTATGCTTACGGGAGATAATAAAGTGACGGCAGAGGCTATAAAGAATCAACTCTCTTTAAGCGGGACAATTGCGGAAGTTCTTCCTTCTGATAAGGAGGAAGAAATACGGAGACTGCAAAATTCCGGACATAAAGTGGCCATGGTAGGTGACGGTATAAATGACGCCCCTGCGCTTACTCGTGCTGATGTTGGTATAGCGATTGGCGCGGGTACTGATATAGCGATAGAGGCGGCAGATATTGTTCTTATGAAAAGTGATTTACAGGATGTGGTGACAGCAATAGAACTGAGCCGCAGTGTAATTAAAAACATAAAGGAAAATCTTTTCTGGGCGTTTTTCTATAATATACTTGGGATACCTGTTGCCGCAGGTATTTTGTATGGTATTGCGGGATTGAAATTAAATCCGATGATAGCGGCGGCGGCAATGAGCTTTAGTTCGGTATTTGTAGTATCAAATGCGTTAAGATTGAGATTTTTCAAACCAAAGCATAATAATATCAGCATACATGCTGACAATATAAAGGAGAGAAATAATATGACAAAAACAATGAAAATTAGCGGAATGATGTGTTCACATTGCACGGGCAGAGTTACGGATGCTCTTAATTCGCTGGACGGAGTACATGCAGAAGTAACCTTAGATAATGGCGGTCAGGCAATTGTTACATTATCTGAAGAAGTGTCTGATGAAATTCTCGCAAAGACTGTGACAGACGCGGGGTATGAGGTTACAGAGATTAAATAAAATAAGGAAAAAAGAATAGTCTAAAACAAATGCTTTTAGACTATTCTTTTATGATATATAGGAGTCAAATATTGAATAAGTGTTGGATAAGGCGCGGGCCTAATGCTTATTACATTGACAATAGAAGAAAATATAGGACGCGCGGAGAGCTGTTTTTTATTTGATTATAGCAGGTGAAAACATCTTCATATTTCCTTCTGTATTTTAAGACTGCTATGCTATTTAGTAATACTTGCGTTACTAGCTGATTGTGAGGTTTTTTATGAAATTATTTTTAGCTTTATTTTGGTCTGGCTTTGAGGCATTTCATTGAACTTTTTGATTCCTTCAAGCGTCTGCTTTTTAGTTTCTTATTTTGATTGACATTTTGTCTGAAACATAGTAAAATATAACATAATAAATATTAGGGGGAAATGTATATGAAAATATGGAAACGTCTGATGACTGCTTGCTTGGTGGTGGGGATAATGCTGTCCTTACTGCCAGGCTCCGTTTTGGCTTCTGACGGCGACGCTGTGCCCACGCCGGATGAAGTCTACAACGTCCTGATTGCGCAGAAGGAGGCTGAGGGATTCACTGAAGGTACGATATGGAATGACAGTACTCATCTCTATAGGAATTTTAAGGGCGGACCTATTGATGGAAAAAACATCATTGCGACAGGCTGTGTAGCATTTGCGTTTCAGCTAAGTGATTTGGCGTTTGATAAGCTGCCTGCAAGGCAGTACACGTCGGTTTCGATGGAACAGGTGAAGGTCGGAGATATCCTTCGGACAAACAATGATACTCACACCGTGATTGTTCTTCAAGTGAGTGACAATGGCTTGGTGTTAGCGGAGGGGAACTATTCCGGAAAAGTCCATTGGGGACGCACCATGACAGAAGCCGAGTTTAAAAGAGATGTAAGCCATTATATTACACGTTATCCGGAGGGCTATATTCCGCCGACAGATGAAAGCGCCAACGAAATCATTGAGAAGGGTCAATTTGGCGCTGGACTGAGCTGGTCGCTGACAAAGGCGGGAGCTTTGACCATCTCCGGAACAGGAGCTATGCCTGATTTTAGCATTTATTCAGAGCAGCCGTGGTACAGCCACAACGATAAAATCATGAAAATTGTGATTGAAGATGGTATTACAACGATTGGTCAGTCGGCATTTTGGATGAGTAACGCTCTTACCATCAGAATCCCTGACAGTGTTACAGAGATTAAAAACGATGCTTTTCGTAAAAGCTCGTTGATTTCTGTGACTATTCCCGGTAGTGTGAAAACCATTGGAGATGACTCTTTTCGAGAATGTGCAAATCTTGCTCTCGCGTCTATGATGGAAGGCGTAAGCGCGATAGGGCAACGGGCTTTTCGGGGATGCACAAAGCTTACGGCCGTAGATTTGCCTGCTAGTATCTCAGATTTGGGAGCAGGAGCTTTTTATACTTGTACAGCATTGAATTTTGTGACGTTTGCGTCGGGTAATAAGAACACTGTAAAGATGGGTGAGAATTTGTTTATGGGGTGCTGGAGTCTGTGTCCTATTACACTGCCTGAGCATGTAGACAAAATCAGTAAAGAGATGTTCTATAACTGCTACTATATGTTTACTGGTCTGGAGATTCCTCAAGGTGTAACAACGATTGAAGAGTCCGCGTTCAATTCCTGCAGAAACATGTCCGTCCTCATCATTCCGGACAGTGTAACAGATATAGAGAGAAACGCTTTTATCAATACCGCTTTGACGGACATATATTTTAAAGGCACTGAAGCCCAATGGAATGCAATTTGGAAATCGCCTGATTTAACGCCTATTTTGCAAAGGGTAACAATGCATTACGGGGAGCTGCCTGAAGACCCTGATCCAAATCCCAAGCATGAACACAAATGGGAAAGAAGCGAAGTGATTCAGGAGGCGACTGAAACCGAAGATGGTTTAAGGATTTACTACTGTACCATCTGTGATGAAACTTTACGGGAGGTAATTCCTGCCGCTGGTGATAAAACGGATTATGTGTGGGGCGATGTCGCTGCGGACGTTCAAGGCTCCAGCTTGACGTTCCAGCTTTCCAGCGCGCCGCCTGCAAATGGAGTTATCTTTGTCGCAGCGTACAATGGAAACGGAAAACTGGACGCGGTTGGCAAGGCCAAGCTTGCGAATAATTCAAATTTGACCTACACTGTGGATATGCGGACTGAAATTCCGCAGTCTGACCGTCTTGTAGCTTTTCTCTGGGATATAAAAACGCTAGAGCCGCTGAGCACGCATAAAGCCCTGCCGCGTTCTTAAGTTCTTGTCTGGATGTTCTTTTAAGGAGATGAGTCACGGACAGAACAAATTGCTGCCGCCTATAAGGAGTAAAAAAATCAGTAAACCGCATCATTTATTGGTACAATATAGACTGACCAATAACGGAAAAACATAGAGTTAACGGCACGATGCGGAAGCACGTGGGATGAACCTGAAATTAGTATTGATGAGTTCAATGAAGCTTTGAAACGAAAATTAAAAAAATATCTTTAAATCTTATAGGAATATGAAACAAAAAGGGAACAGATTTTTTGTTCCCTTTTCTATTTTGTCAATTCCTGATACATTTTCATCAATTCGGCGACGCATTGGCTTTCTGTCATTGTTTTGACGTCAAAGCCGTATGCGTGCATAACGGCCCTGTCATTCTCTTGATGTGCCTTGCGCAGTTCGGGGGGCATTGTAAGCTCGTCATACAAGTCTGCTAAAGAGCTGTCGGGATATAATGCTCTTGCGTCAAGTATTGCCTGCGCTGTCTGCTCAATTTTTGCTTTCTGTTCTTCTGTTGGACTGCACCATACAAAATTGTTATACACAATATCCTTTGAATATCTGTAATCACTTTTTAATCGTCCGCATACTGCGCGTGTCCACGCATTATGTACGTTTGAAGTCAACACTCCGAAATGATACAATGTTGCATTTGGTATAATAATAACTGAATCTGTTGGGATTGTATCCTTAGTTAAAAATCCCATTGGAATATATTTACGTTTTTCAGACGAAACACGCGGAATTATGATATATGTATTGGGGTTTAGCGTTTCCCTAAAAAGAGTAGGTTTGTTTGCCAATTCTTGGGTGGGCTTAAAACTGCTCTGCTCTCTCATTTCTTTTACCTTTTGTACTCTGTCCATAACAAGTGGCATTGTTCTTAATTCATTAGGCGGAACATCAACAAGCCAAAGGCAATATCTGTCTTTTCTATTAATAAATTCATATGCCCCTATTAATTTTTTAATATATTTTTTAGCGTTTGGCTCTTTAATGACAAAATTTTCATAATCTTCATTTTCTATAATTAAATTCCCACCATCTGTGGGCTGATTGCCTCGAGAACATAACGGAACTTTACAAATAGGTTTTGTTCGTCGCTCTATAAAAACACTATCAGCATCAATCAGATACGGATTGATATTTTTTACAATTTGTATACGGTTATTGTCATACAGTTGTTTTTCCGCTTTTCCGCTTTGCGAAAAGCCGACAATAACGCAGTGCACAGCCGCTTTTTCGCTTGCCTCACTGTTCCATTTAAATGTTCGATACGCAAAATTAATTTCAACATTTATATTTTGCCATAGCGGCGCAACCTGTTCTCCTTGAGTGATTGAATTAGTTGATACAAAGGCACAGCTAATATTGGTGTCTTGTATAAAATCAGATGCTTTTTTATACCAGCCTGAAACATAATCTAAAGTACCTGCTTTTTTGTTTTTAATAAATAGATTTAGCAATTCTTCTTTTTGTATTTTTGACATAATTGACGCACCCACAAACGGCGGATTTCCCATAATGTAATTCAATTCATGCTTCGGTATAACCTCGTTCCAGTCTAATCTAAGCGCGTTTCCCTCGGCAATATTAGCATAGCTTTTCAGCGGTAAAAAGTCCAAATTGGTATGCACAATATTTTCCGTTTCCTTCATCATCTGGCTTTCCGCTATCCATAACGCTGTCTTTGCTACTGTAACCGCAAAATCGTTTATTTCTATTCCGTAAAACTGGCCGATTGATACCTTGATTATTTCATCGTCCAGTGTTATCTGATTTGTTTTTGCTCTTAATACCTCATTCTCTAACCGTCTGAGCGATATATATGTTTCGGTCAGGAAGTTTCCGCTTCCGCATGCCGGGTCAAGAAATTTCAGCTTTGATATTTTGTCAGTAAACGCTTCAAGGCGGTTACTGCGTGTTTTCACCGCTTGTATTTCCAGTATTTCTGCAAGCTCGGATTTTAGGTCGTTCAGAAATAACGGGTCAATAACCTTGTGTATATTTTCAATGCTGGTGTAGTGCATACCGCCCGCACGTCTTGTTTCGGGGTTCAGCGTGCTTTCAAATACAGCGCCGAATATCGTCGGTGATATTCCGCTCCAGTCGAAGTCCTCGCTCGCCTTGCGTAAAAGCAAGTCC
>CAJUFV010000135.1 GCA_910585795.1 uncultured Clostridia bacterium
ATGGAAAAAAAGATAATTTATGAAAATAAACTGTCCTGTGCAGAGGATGTAAAGGATTTTGTGCTTGAAGGCAGTGCCGATATATATTTTGAAAACGGAAAAATGCGTATGAAAAATGCTCTTAGCGCAGATTTGGGACAAAAATCAAACTTTGTCTATTGGTGTGACAAGGATTTTCCGTCTGACGTACTTATTGAATGGGATTTCAAGCCTATAGAAGAACCGGGACTGGCAATATTGTTTTTCAGTGCGAAGGGATGTAATGGAGAGGATTTATTTGATTCATCGCTTGCTGAGCGTGACGGACAATATAACCTGTATCATTCGGGGGATATTAATGCGTATCATGTTTCATATTTTCGCCGTAAGTGGGAAGAGGAACGGGGATTTCACACATGCAATTTAAGAAAAAGCAAAGGCTTTCATTTGGTAGTTCAGGGAGCTGACCCCATTCCGGATTGTGCGGACGCTTTTGACAGCTATCACATACAGCTTTTAAAGAAAAACGGTAAAATTGATTTTATAATAAATGACCTGACAGTTTTTTCATGGCAGGATAGTGGAAATGAATACGGACCTGTTCTTGACGGCGGAAAGATTGGTTTTCGTCAGATGGCGCCTATGGTGGGAGAGTATTCTGATTTGAAGGTATACGAAATTTAGGAGAGATATAATGGATAAAAATAATAAGGCGTTAAAAACGCTTGAATTTGATAAAATACTGGAGAGACTTGCTTCATATACGGAAAGTGAGGATGTGAAGCGGCGTATAGCGGATATTGTTCCATACACTGAAATAAATGAGGCAAAGGCTGCTCAGAGAGAAACAACAGAGGCGATGTCGACGCTGCTGAAGCTGGGGTCTCCTCCTGTAAGCTTATCAGTGCATAATGTGCTGGAAGCAGTAAAACGTACTGAGCGTGACGGCATACTGCATACAAAGGAATTGATGGCGGTATCAAGACTTTTGTATATTGCCAGAAGAATGAAGTCATATATAGGCGAATCCGCGGAAGAATGTACAGTTCTTCATGAAATTGAGTATGGTATAATAACGGCGAAGCAGCTTGAGGATAAAATAAATTCCTGCATAGTGTCGGAAAATGAAATTGCTGATGATGCTTCGCCGGAGCTTAATACAATAAGAAGAAAAATAAGAAATCTGAACGGAAAAATTAAGGAAAATCTTGATTCTATGGTGCGTTCGAATCATTACAAAAAATTTCTTCAGGACTCTATTGTTACAATGCGCTCTGACAGGTATGTGATACCTGTTAAAAGCGAATACCGCGGCGAGATTAACGGAATAGTGCATGACACCTCAGCAAGCGGCGCGACGTTGTTTATTGAACCTATGAGCGTTGTGAACAGTAATAATGAAATACGTGACCTGCGCAATAAGGAACAGCAGGAAATAGAGCGTATTTTGTCGGAATTATCAGCGCTTGTTGCGGAAAACAGTCATACTATTTTTGTTGATTACAGGCATGTGACAAATCTTGATTTTATTTTTTGTAAGGGCAGATTATCGCTTGACATGGACGCAAATGAGCCTGTATTAAATGATAAGGGAAGAATACATTATAAAAAGGCAAGACATCCGCTTATTGACAGGGACAAGGTTGTGGCGAATGATATTATGCTGGGCAGGGATTATGATACGCTTGTTGTGACAGGACCTAATACAGGAGGTAAGACGGTCACGCTGAAAACTATAGGCTTGTTTTCTATAATGGCCGCTTCCGGACTGCATATACCTGCCCAGGATAACAGTGAGGCGGCAGTGTTTAATCAGATTTTTGCTGATATTGGAGATGAGCAGTCAATTGAGCAGAGCCTATCAACATTTTCATCGCATATGGTCAATATAGTAAAAATTCTTGACAATATTGATTATAATTCGCTGGCGCTTTTTGATGAGCTTGGCGCAGGTACAGACCCTACAGAGGGTGCGGCTCTTGCTATATCTATACTGGAATTTCTTCGGGCGAAAAGGGTTACTACGGTAGCGACAACGCATTATAGTGAATTGAAGCTGTTTGCGCTGTCTACGGATGGGGTGGAGAATGCCTCTTGCGAATTTAATGTGGCGACTCTGCAGCCAACATATAAGCTGTTAATCGGTGTGCCAGGTAAATCTAATGCGTTTGCGATTTCAAGACGTCTTGGGCTGGACGAGCTTGTGATAGACAGAGCGAATGATATTTTATCGGATGAGGATATAAAATTTGAGGATGTAATAACAGACCTTGAGCAAAACCGTACGAGAGCGAGAAAAGAGGCGGATGAAGCGGTTCGTATGAAAAATGAGCTGAAGGATTTAAGGCGTCAGCTTGAAAATGAAAGAATAAAGCTTAAGGAAAATAAATCACGTATACTGGAGGATGCAAGACGAGAAGCAAAAATTCTTGTTATGGATGCGAAGGAAGAGGCTAACAGTATTATTCGTGACCTTGAGAAAATGCGTCAGCAGGGTATTGCCGGCGGTAATTTTGACAAAAAAACGGCCGCGATGCGTGAAAAGCTCAGTAAAAAAGAGGATACGATAGATAAGGCTATGGAGCGGGCAGCGAAGCCGAAAAAAACGTATGTTGACCCTCCTAAAAATCTGAAGCCTGGTGCGGCTGTAAAAATTGTAGACATGAATCAGGAAGCGACAGTGTTGAAAGAGCCGGATAAAAATGGAAATGTGCGAGTACAGGCAGGTATTATAAAAATGGACGTCCATATAACAAATCTGCGCAGGGTGGAGGAAAAAAAGTCAAAGGAGCTTGCCGATAAATATGCCAGAAGCACAAGAGCATTTGAGTCTAAAGCTAAAAATGTGTCCACAGAGGTTGATGTAAGGGGTCAGAATCTTGAAGAAGCGTGGATGAATGTTGAAAAATTTCTTGATGACTGTTACCTTGCAGGAATATCGCCTGTAAGCATTATTCACGGAAAAGGAACAGGAGTGTTGCGTAAGGGTATACAGGGTTATTTGAAAAAGCACCGTTATGTTACCGGTTACCGCAGTGGTAAATATGGCGAGGGCGAGGATGGAGTAACAATAGTAGAATTGAAATAATATATTATTTGTTTTTGCGGCAATGTTTGAGTGTACATTACATTTATTATAGGAATTGCAATTTTGTGTGACAACAAAACGGAGTAATGTATTTTTTAGTGCATTGCTTCATAAAAGCGCGCGCTTTTTTATTGATGTAAATAAACATATATGTTATAATATATCCGCAACATAAAACTAAAAAACATAAGAGAAATGAATGTATAAAAATTACTTCTCTGTTTTTGATATATTCTTGTGGCGTATATTAAGTTTGGTGCTACAAAAAATTTGCGGAGTAATGTATTTTTTAGTGCGTTGCTTCGTAAGAGTGCGCACTTTTTTATTAACAATCAAATGTAGTGAAAGGAGCAATAGTATAAATCTTTTTGATGAGTTATACGGTGATAGAATTCATCCCAAGGATTGGGTTATGGGCAGCGATGAAAGGTATGCCAATGCAAAAAACAGAGAAAAACAATATTATGAAATAATGGAGGAGAAATTGTTTAACAGAGAATTAAAATAGCTAAATAAATTGCTGGAAAACCATTATCATATGTCTGAAAAAGAAAAATATGCATTTTTTATATGCGGTTTACGGCTGGTATATCAATGGATTTTCATTCATTATAATCAATGTTACATAGACAGAATAAGAAGGGAAATAAAATGGCTAAGGATAAAAGGACAGTAACAAATGCAATGCGAATTCTTAATGCTGCAAGGATAGAGTTTGATACAGTTGAATATGCGACAAACGAGGTGGGTGAGCATTTTGGCGAGACAATTGCTGAAATGACAGGCATTCCTTCGGAAAAGTCATTTAAAACTCTTGTTCTGCGCGGGGATAAAAATGGAATAATGGTAGTGTGTGTGCCTGTTGCGTGTGAGGTTGACCTGAAAAAGGCGGCAAGGATATCAGGTAATAAAAAGGCGGAAATGATACATGTTAAAGAGCTTTTAGGTCTTACAGGATATATAAGAGGCGGAGTATCACCTGTTGGTATGAAAAAGAAATATCCTACATATGTACATGAAACCGCGCTGTCGTTTGATACAATTGCAATAAGCGGCGGCCGCTGCGGAACAACGCTTATTCTTACACCATCGGATGTACAGAAAGCAACAGACTGTGAGTTTGCCGATATAACAAGTAGGAGGAATAAGGTTGAAACAAAAATCAAATAAAGAAAAATATAATACAGAATAAAAAGGTATGGCAAACAGACCATCGTTAAATGG
>CAJUFV010000136.1 GCA_910585795.1 uncultured Clostridia bacterium
GTGTAACCGTGTTACGAATAATAGTAATTTTTTTATTTGCCTGAATGAAACGGGAAATACTTAAGCTTGATAAATGGAGATTAGTATGGAAAATAACGAGGAAATACAAGAAAGAATAATACTTGCGGGAGTACATCGAGGTATAAAAGAGGTGTTGTGGGATACAACAGAGGAGTCCATTCGCGAGCTTGGGGAGCTTGCGAAAACAGCCGGCGGTATTGTTGCAGGTGAAATGATACAGAATAAGTCTGATATAGAGAGTGCCACTTATATGGGAGAGGGAAAGCTTGAGGAATTGAAAAACGCCGTACAAGCGCTGGACGCTGACATGGTTGTGTTTGATGATGAGCTGTCTCCTATGCAAATGCGGAATATAACGGATTTTCTCGGTGTAAAAGTACTTGACCGTTCCATGCTTATACTGGATATTTTTGCTATGCGCGCTCAAAGCGGCGAGGGTAAGCTGCAGGTAGAGCTTGCGCAGCTTAAATATAGACTGCCTCGTCTGCGTGGATTTGGTGTGGAAATGAGCCGTACAGGCGCGGGTATAGGCACAAGAGGGCCCGGAGAAACACGCCTTGAAAGTGATAGACGGCACATTCACCGCAGGATAGCAGCTCTTGAAGCGGAAATAAAAGAACTAAAAAAGCATAGAGAGCTTATACGCGCCAGACGCAGGAAAGACGGTGTTATAACAGTGGCGCTGGTTGGATATACAAACGCCGGAAAATCTACGCTGCTCAACACATTGACAGACGCAAGCGTATTCGCGGAGGATAAACTTTTTGCTACGCTTGACCCTACCTCGCGCGCCATAACACTTGATGACAACAGAAAAATATTGCTTGTAGATACGGTTGGTTTTATAAGGAAGTTGCCGCATCATCTTGTTGAGGCTTTTAAATCTACTCTTGAAGAGGCTGTGGTAGCTGACATGCTTCTGCATGTTATAGACGCTTCCGGCACGGAAATGGATAATCAGATGACAGTTGTGTCACATGTTCTGTCAGATATAGGGGCATCTGGAAAGCCTGTTATTAATGTATTCAATAAATGCGATAGGCTTGAAATGTATCTGTCAGAATTTTCAGATAATGGAAATAGTGTATATATAAGCGCAAAAGATAGAATAAACATAGATAAGCTGATGGAAGCTATTTCTAATGTCGCTCCCGGAAGAAAACAGAGCGTGGCGGTATGTATTCCGTACAGCGAAGGCTCGCTTGTTAGTGAGCTTCACGAAACACAGAAGGTTATTTCAGAAAAATACAGTGAAAACGGTACGGAAATGGAGCTTATGGTAGATGCCAGGATGTACGATAGAATAAAAAAATATATAGGGAGTATATAATGTCAGTAAAGGACGTATATAAAACTGTAAAAGAGCAGTCACAGTCATTGCTTATAGAGAAAAAATCAAAATTTATTGCAAATGTGAAGCCGGTGAATAATGAGGAAGAAGCGCTTGAGTTTCTTGCGCGGATGCGTTCGGAATATTCGGACGCAACACATAATGTTTACGCATATGTGATTGACGAGAATAATATTTTTAGATATAGTGATGACGGTGAACCGTCGGGAACGGCGGGAATGCCGGTGCTTGACGCGATACGCAAGGCTGGAATTGTTGATGTTATTGTTGTTGTTACCCGTTACTTTGGAGGGACGCTTTTAGGCACAGGAGGACTTGTACATACCTACGGCGCTTCTGCAAAACAGGGGCTTATTAAGTCAGGGATAGTCACAAGACAGCTTTGCGATATATTATCTGTAAAGGTTGATTACACTCTTCACGGAAAAATACAGCATGAGATTGCTTCAAAAGAGTATTTGCTTTCAGACACGATTTATGAGGATTTGGTGACGTTTATCATATCAAGTCCGGTTGATATGACAGATAAGATAATGGCAGATATTGTAAATATGACGAATGGTAACGCAATTTGTGAAAAGACGGATAAAAAATATGTGGATGTGGAGGAGATATAGTGATGAAAAAAATATTAGCAGTTATAGGCTCCGCGGCGCTCGCGTTGGCGCTTGCTTCAGGAGGGTACATAGCAGGGCAGAGAAATCAGCTAAGCAGTATAACTTCTGCTTTGCCGAGAGAAACTATAGAAAATACGGTTAAAACTGAAAACAGCACAATGCCTTTTAAAGAAGAAATGCCTCCTCCGGTCAATGCAGCCGAAGTTATGCAGCCTGAAAGGAATATAATAGAAAAAAATTCGTCAACAGCAATTCAGGACGGATGGACAGAGGTTAAAAGTTTTAATCCTGTTATGCTGGGGGACGTTAAGGCTCAGGTTAGATTGTGTACATCAGCTGAAAAGGATTCTGACGGTGAATTTTTGTGGGATGACGGAAATCAGTGGGTACTTGAGGTAATGATTGATAACAACAGCTTTTATACTCTTTTAAATAAGTATGTACAGCTGGGCAAGGTAGATGTAATGGTAGGTACAGATGAAAATGGAGAATATGTGATAACTGCGGTTATTTCTACCGGCAGCGGACTGGTAGCTGAAAAATATACATACAACGGTACTGCTTTTGAAGGACAGACGGTTTACAATTCAGGAGTGCTGAATGTATGGGGTTCAACATTTTAATGTATAAAAAATCCGAATAATTTTTTGGGTTTTATGAAAGGAGTTTTTATAAATGGAAATTAATTTGACAAGCACAACGTATGAGGGAGAAGTTCTTAAATCGGATGTACCGGTAATTGTGGATTTTTGGGCTGACTGGTGCGGTCCGTGCAGGATGGTTGCTCCGGTTATTTCACAGCTTGCAAAGGAGTATGACGGAAAAGTAAAGGTATGTAAGGTAAATGTTGATGATGAGGGAGAAATAGCCGCTCAGAATGCTATTGTCTCAATTCCTACTGTTATTTTGTTTGTGGACGGTAAGCCTGTTAAGAAGCTGGTGGGAGCTCATTCTGCTGATGATTATGAAGAGGTAATCGAGCAATTTATATGATAAGCATTCAAAACACGTATAATTATTCGGTGATATGAATAATTATACGTGTTTTGTTTTTGTTTTTGAACTTTTTATAAAAAATACTTGCATTTTTATTCAAATAGTAGTATAATTATTAACATATTTCAAATTAAAGGGGCGTATATAATGCTAGAAGATATTATTCAGCTGGATAAAAAATATTATATGAATACATTTGGTAACAGACTGCCTGTATGCTTTGAAAAAGGAGAAGGCTTGAAGCTGTTTGATGATAAAGGGAATATATATTATGATTTTTTGGGCGGTATAGCTGTGAATTCGCTTGGACATGGTCATAAGGATTTTATAGCCGCGCTTAAAAATCAGCTTGACAGGGTAATACACACGTCAAGTCTTTATTACATAGAAAATCAGGCACGGCTTGCGCAGAAGCTGGCTGAGAATAGCTGCGCGGAAAAAATATTTTTTGCTAACAGCGGAGCGGAGGCAAACGAGGGAGCGTTTAAATTAGCTAAAATTTATCATTATAAAAAAGGTACCGGAAAATATGAGATAATATCACTTGATAAATCTTTTCACGGCAGAACGCTTGCCGCTGTAGCGGCTACCGGACAGGAAAAGTATCAGAAGCCATATTATCCTCTGACACCGGGATTTAAACAGGTTAAGCCAAATGATTTTGAAGCGGTGCTTGAGGCAGTGACGGATACAACAGCGGCGATTATGATAGAGCTTATACAGGGAGAAAGCGGCGTTTACCCTATGGATAGGGAGTATGTTCAAAAGCTGAGAAAGTTATGTGACGAAAAGGATATTGTACTGATTTTTGATGAGGTACAGACGGGTATGGGAAGAACAGGCAGGCTTTTCGCGCATCAGCTTTATGATGTTGAGCCTGATATATTTACATCGGCTAAGGCTTTAGGCGGCGGTATACCGATAGGAGCGGTCTGTGCCGGCAAAAAGCTGTCCGAAGTATTTGAGCCAGGTGACCACGGCACAACATTTGGAGGTAATCCGTTTGCGACTGCAGCAGGGCTGGCGGTGTTTGATATTTATGAGAAGGAGCAGCTTGTCGGAAATGCTGATAAAATGGGTAAATATTTTTTTGACAAGTTAAATTCGTTACGTAACATTTCTGATAAAATAACTGATGTAAGAGGCTTTGGACTTCTTATAGGAATTCAGATAAAGGATGAAATTGCTAAAAAGGTATCAGACAGTTTGTTTGAAAACAGATTCCTTGTAAGCTTGTGCGGAGGAAATACAATAAGAATCGCGCCGCCTCTTATTATTAAAGAGAATGATATTGATTTGTTTGTTAATTCTTTAGAAAAAATATTGGAGGAATTTTAAAATGAAGGATTTAATTAGTTTACATGATTTGACATCAGATGAAGTAAAAGAACTGCTGGAGCTCGGAATAAAGCTTAAAGCAGAACAAAAGGCTGGAAAAGAGCATCATATACTCAAAGGTAAGACTCTGGGTATGATTTTTACCAAATCATCAACACGAACCAGAGTTTCATTTGAGGTTGGTATGACACAGCTTGGAGGATATCCGCTGTTTTTGTCTTCAAATGATATTCAGCTTGGCAGAGGGGAGACTATTTATGATACTGCGAAGGTGCTGGAGAGGATGCTTGACGGCATTATGATAAGAACATATGCTCATCAGGATGTCCTGGATTTAGCGGAATATGCGGATATTCCGGTTATTAATGCGCTGACAGATTTACTGCACCCCTGTCAGGTGCTTGCTGACTTGATGACGGCTTATGAGCATAAGGGCAGACTGGAGGGATTAAAGCTGGCATATATAGGCGACGGCAATAATATGGCTCATTCGCTTATGTATGGATGCGCAAAGGCCGGGCTAGACTGCGCGGTTGCGGCTCCTGACGATTATCAGTGTGATGCTCAGGTAATAGAAAATGCGAAAGAAGATTTTAAAAAGTCGGGCAGAGAGCTTGTTTTGACAAATGACCCTATTGAGGCTATAAGAAATGCCGATATTGTGTATACAGATACATGGGTTTCTATGGGACAGGAAAATGAAAAGGCTGAAAGGCAGAAGGTATTTATGCCTTATCAGGTAAACAGTGAACTTTTCGGTTATGCTGACAGTGAAGCAATATTTATGCACTGCCTTCCCGCATACCGCGGATATGAGGTTACAGAGGAAGTTATTGACGGAGCGCGCAGTGTAATTTTTGATGAGGCTGAAAACAGACTTCATGCCCAGAAAGCTGTTATGGCCGTGTTAATGGGATAAAGCGGACTGCTTGCGGAAAAAATAAACTTCAAAGTAAAAGGGAGAAAAATAATGAATACGGATTTTCAGTCATTATTTCAGGTACGGACGGCAGACTACAGTGATATACCTGCGATAATGAATATAACCCGTGAGGCGTTTGTGAAATATCAGCAGATGTCGGGGGTTGAAAACCTTGCGGCTCTTGAGGAGTCATATAATGATGTAAAGCATGATATAGATACAAAGGTGGTGTTAATAGCGCTGTCTGACGGAGAGCCTGTCGGAAGTGTGCGTGTGGAGGTGTTTCCGGATAATACGGCGTATCTTTCACGTTTTGCCGTAAAGGTTACAAGTCAGAATAATGGTATAGGCAAATCAATCATGAATCTTGTTGATAAGATAATGATGAAAAAAGGCGTTAGGGAAATGAGGCTTCATACAGGAGCGAAAATAACATCTCTTATACGTTTTTATTATGGCCGAGGTTTTTACATAGATTCTACTGATAAATCACGCGGATATGTCCGCGCATTGCTTGTTAAGGAATATCAGGAAAAGGATTGCTGATAAGAAAATGTCGTTCCTAATGGAATGACATTTTTTATATTGTAACATGCGTTAAAAAGATGGTAAAGTAGAGTCACTTATGATATAATTAATAATATAAAAAGGGGATGATTATATGAAAAAGACAGTATTTATATGTATGTTTGCATTGGTTATGATGATGGTATCGTTTGCGTATGGATTTTCGGATGTAAATGATAACGACTGGTTTTATGAAAATGTAACCGAGATGACAGGTAATGGTTATTTAAGCGGTTATGAGGACGGTTCATTTCGTCCAGCAGGAATTATTACAAAAGCCGAGCTTGTAAGTGTGATATGCAGAGTCAATGCGATTAAAGAGAAAAAGGCTCGAAATGCTCATTGGTCGGGGGGAATGATGACTGCCGCGCTTGACGCCGGATATTATGACTGGGATGAAATTCCGCCTTCAGGTGAAGCGTATGACGAGCCTATAACACGTCAGCTTGCTGTCAAAATTGTTATGAAGGCTTTTTTACCGGATATAAAGGGAGATTATAATGCGGTTTCACAAACGGTTAAGGATTTTTCACAGCTTGACGGACGGTATTATGACAGCGTTATCGCAGCATATTGTAATGGAATTGTATTTGGAGACAACGAAGGGAATATTAATCCTAAAGCATATATGACACGGGCGGAGGCTTGCGCGATAATAATGCGCGCGGCAAATAAAAAAGGTGATTTAAAGCCTTATGAAAAGCCTGTTGCTTCGGAAACACCTGTAACACCTTCAAAGAGCGGTGTGAATGTTAACGGAAAGCTACGTGTTGAAGATAATAAGCTTGTTAATGATAAAGGAGAAAGCGTTGTGTTACATGGAATGTCAAGTCATGGGCTGCAATGGTTTTCTTCTTTCACGGCGGAGGAGGCTATAAAAGCAACTGCTGATTATGGAGCTAATTTGTTTCGGTGCGCCATGTATACAGATGAAGGAGGATATATCAGTAACGCGTCTATGAAGGATACGCTTATAAGCGCGGTAGATAACGCGGTAAAACATGATATGTATGTTATAATTGACTGGCATATACTGTCTGACGGTAATCCGCTTTTATATGTGGATGAGGCGGAGAAATTTTTTGCGGAAATGTCTTTTAAATATAAGGATAATCCCGCTGTTATATATGAAATATGCAATGAGCCTAACGGGAATATTTCATGGGGAGAGAATGTTAAGCCTTATGCGGAAAGAATTATTTCTGTTATACGGAAGAACAGTGACGGTATTATACTGGTAGGGAATCCGACTTGGAGTCAGGATTTACATGAAGTGGCGAAAAGTCCTCTGGATGCTGAAAATATCATGTATACATGCCATTTTTACGCGGGTACACACACTGACTGGCTTCGTGAACGTATACTAGACTGCGGACTTCCTGTATTTATTTCTGAGTGGGGAACAAGTGCGGCAGATGGAAACGGCGGAGTATATCTTGACGAAGCTCAGAAATGGATAGATTTTATGAATGAGCATAGTATAAGCTGGGCCAACTGGTCTTTATGCGATAAAAACGAAAGCTCTGCCGCTATTGTCAGCGGCGCTGATATGAGTGACGGTATAAGCGAGGATGAGCTTACGGAAAGCGGAAAATTTGTTTTCAGTAATTTTTAATGTTTAAATGTGTGTGTACGGTGGTATATATAATATATACTCAAAGAGAGGATGTGTGACTTATGAAATTGATTATTACGATTGCAAGAAGCTATGGAAGCGGCGGCAAGGAAATTGGTAAGGAGCTGGCAAAGGCGCTTGACATTAAATATTACGGACGTGAGATATTTGAGATGTCCGGCGGAGATGGAGCAAGCTCAGGTGACGATGAAAGTATACACATGTCTTCTTTTGATGAGGCGGATGCGTTGTTTCGTCAGCAGGCAAAAACTATTCATGAAATTGCTGACAAAGAAAGCTGTGTTATTGTCGGTCGCTGTGCGGATTATGTATTGCGCGATATGGATAATGTAGTTAAAATTTATTTGCATGCGCCTTTGCGTGACTGTATGCGCAGAGTTATAAGATTATATGAGCTTAATCCGGATGACGCAAAAAGTCTTATTCATTCTATGAATAAAACCAGAGGAGACTATTATGAGCATAATACCGGACAATTGTGGTCAGACCCTACACATTATGATTTATGCATTAATACGGCCGGTATTAATACGCAGCAGTGTATTGCTATAATTAAGAACTATATTGATGTGCGTTTGAAATGATTGAGATATAGCTGCTATTTTGAATAAGATGTATAAAAGGAGCCATTTTATATAAAAATGGCTCCTTTTATTTTACGCGTTCTGATTTCTTGGTACTTTTTCTTTGAAAAGTAAATTAATACACCACAATCCAGCAAGGCCGACTATCACATAGATAATTCTGCTTATTAATGAAGCTTGTCCACCGAAAATTGCTGCTACAAGGTCAAATTTAAAAAGTCCTACAAGGAGCCAGTTTATTGCGCCGATTATAGTTATAATTAATGTTGTATTATTCATAGCCTTCTTCTCCTTAAATATAATATATTACATTTTAGTTTCGGCGGATTGGAGAGTTTTAAACGTGGTAATTTTTTCAAAAAATAATCATATAATATACGGGGTGAGATAATGGGGAGAAAAGCTATGATGTATTTTATTGCGGTGGTTATTATAATTATTACAACGCTTGCTTTTGTACTTTTCGCAAGCGGTGAAGCAGATGTTAGTAATGTAAGTTTTCTTAAGGATTATGGCTGGGAGGTTAAAGGCCGAGCTATTGAAACGGCTGAAATAATAATTCCTGACCCGTTTGACAGGGTGTATGAGAGCTACAATAAGCTGCAGATACGTGCTGGACTTGACCTGATTCCATATAAGGGAATGCATGGCATGAGATATACATATATAGTTGAAAATTATCCTTCGGATGTGGGAGAACCGGTGCGGGCTAATATATTGTGCATAGATGGAAAACCGGTTGGCGGTGATATTATGACAGTTAGTTTTCACGGGTTTATGCATTCACTGCTGTTTGAGGACGCAGTTAAGTAGCTCTTCGTTTTAGATTAATATTTATATAGCTGTAGGGTTTATATTTTAATTTATGTTTTTTGATGTTATGTGTTAAGATATTAATAAAATGGTGTTATCATTGAAAATAAAATAATCAGACATGGAAACCATAGTATAAATAATGATGATGACGGATATATGTATGGATTTAACATGCTAAAGGGCTATAATTTTAATTCGCATATTAATAAATGTTATGAATTCATTTATATTGTAAAAGGGCAGCTTTTATATACAGTGGAAGACAATGACAGTATATCTGAAGGCAATTTGATTATAACAAAGCCGGAAGAGCGTCATTTCTTCAGATTCCAGCTATAAAAGGGAGTTTTTACGTATTTAGCCTGATTTCCTTATCAGATTTCCGTAGGCAGCGGGTATTTTAAATTCGCGAGAGTCAGGCAAATTAAATTTTATACCTGCTGAAAAAGTAAAAAAATACAATATAGATAAAATTTTTAATTAAATAGAAAAATGTTGTTCAAATTCTTTACCTGAAACTAAACGTATGATTTTATTAGTATGCTGGTATTACTCCTGATGAATTTAAACATATGTATAACAAAAATGAGCATATTATCAGGAAATAATATACTCATTTGAAATTGTGCTTTTGTCTGTCCGCGCAGACAGTGTGGTGTAAAAGAAACCGAGCGTTACTCATTATCGCTGTAGAGATAAACCCATAAAATTGTAAGCATTGCGATTGCTATACCTCCGCCGATGCATACGGTAGGAAGGCGGGTTGAGCTGTGCATTATTTTTTCAATGTTGATAACCGGTTCCTTTGACGCTTCCGAGTTGCTGTATTTAGAGGTTCTCAGGAGCTTTAGTGAACCCTGCGCCTTTTTATACAGCAATGTGTTTCTGTCATAATCTGTTTTTATCTGCTTTAATTCTCTGTCTGAAAGCGGTATACAGTCTGTTCTGACCTTCAAAATTTGATACCCGTTTTCCGCATCGTTACTTCTGCGCAGAAGCGCGTAATTATAGTATGAGCGGTCTGTGGAAAAACGTATATAATATATTTCATCTCCAAGATTATAGGCTTCGGAAATCAGATAGAATTTGTCGCCGTTTGGCTCAGCTTGCAGCGCATTTTTATAATCCTCCATAGAAGAATAGTCGGCAATATCAAAATTGTTGTAATTCACCGCGTTTTTTAGAACTGCCTCAATCTGTGCTTCATCCTCATCACGCAGACGTTCCGCGATATCCTCATAGGTGACGCTGTCAGCGGCCGCGTTTTTTAAGCTGTCAAAAAATCTGTCAATATACTTGTTAAATTGTGAAATATCTACTCCTGGATGAAAATAACTGCTGCTGAAATCAATAACGCCTGACTCGCTTAGCACCTGAGGAGCATTTACATATTCAAATGCGTCTCCATTGATAACAGTGTAGTAGTCGGTGTGCTGAAGAATATCATTTTCAAACAGGCTATATATAATATAACGCTTTTCATCGTTTGAGCCTATTGAAAAGACACCAACCTGTCCATTTGCAAGCTGAGTATAGTTGATATCGAGGATTGCGATACGCTCAGCTTTTTCTTTTTTTTCATCATATCTCCATACATGGCATGAGGCCGTAGAATAGCCTGCATCTGCAAGAAAAATTACAAGGTATGGATTTTCATTAGCATCAAAGTTGATTATTTCACTGTATACAATGCCATTCGGAGCGTAAGCGCCGTCGCCGGTATTTCTGAATGAATCTCCCGCGTTTTCAGTATGCATTGCGCCATATGTGTAGAGATAGTCATTTAGAACATAAGCATATACTGATGACATTTTGCCTACAGGCTCGTCAGCGCTGACGCTGCTGAAGGTAAGGCAGGACATTGTAATAACAGCCGCACAGAAAGCAGATAAAAATCTGAATATTCTGTTTTTCAACCATACACCTCCTAAATATACATAATAGTATAATTGTTTACATAATTCCCTTTAATTATTATACAGGTAAGACTGTAACAATTCAACGTGATTTTTATTAAGAGCATATTACAATAATATGGCAAATTACTCTTTACAAAACGAAAAATATGTACTATAATTATTAGGAATAATTATTGCGTGAAGTATGGAAGGAAGGATAAACATGATAAAAGCGGCAGTTCTTGGCGCGACCGGATATGCGGGGATTGAGCTTGTAAGGATTTTAACAAATCACAGCGGTGTAAGCATTGAGATACTTGGTTCACAGAGCTTTGCGGGACAGAAAATAAGCGAGGTATATCAGAATTTTAATCATGTGCTGGAGAAAAAATGTGAGGCGCTTGATTTGGATAAGGTTTCGGAATGTGACGTGGCTTTTACGGCGCTGCCGCATGGAGCATCTAAGACGGTGATACCGTCACTGCTGGAAAAAGGATTAAAGGTAATAGATTTGAGCGGTGATTATCGTTATGACGATGTTGCCGTATATGAGGAGTGGTATGGCGAGAAGCATTCTTCGCCGGAGCTTTTAAAGGAGTCCGTTTACGGACTGCCGGAGCTGCATAGGGAAAAAATAAAAAAAGCTAGACTTATAGGAAATCCGGGATGCTACACGACATGTTCTATTCTTGGAGCCGTACCGCTTCTTGCTAATAAAATCGGTAAAACTGATAATGTAATTGTTGATGCGAAGTCGGGAGTTACAGGAGCGGGCAGAGGTCTTGCGTTGCAGAATAGTTTTTGTGAATGTACGGAAAACAGTAAGGCGTATAAGGTTACAAATCATCGTCATACATCGGAGATTGAGCAGGAGCTTTCTAATATTGCCGGCGAACCGATAATGATTTCATTTACGCCGCATCTTATACCGCAAAAACGTGGTATTCTTTCAACAATTTATGTGAATCTTAACAGAGAATCTAGCGCGGAGGAGCTTGTTCAGATGTACAAAGATTTTTACAAGAACGAATTTTTTGTGCGTATAAAGGATGCGGGAGGTCTGCCGGAAACAAAGCATGTTGCGGGTTCAAATTTTGTCGATATAGGTGTATGCTATGATAAGCGTCTTAAAAGAGCGGTTGTTGTTTCGGCTCTTGATAATATTGTTAAGGGAGCGGCAGGACAGGCAGTTCAGAATATGAATCTGCTTTTTGGAATGAATGAAAAGACAGGTCTGGAAAACGCAGGTTTTTATTTATAAGGATGATTGGTTAAAATTGATTTTTTTCATAATCCTAAATTGATGAAAGGATTTAATTAAAATGGAAGAATTGATAAAAAAAGCGGGGATACTCATAGAGGCTTTGCCATATATACAGAAATTTTCAGGTAAAACCGTTGTTGTGAAATACGGCGGCAATGCGATGGTAAATGAGGAATTGAAAAATTCTGTAATGGAGGATATAACACTTCTGAAGTTTATCGGACTTAATCCGATTGTTGTTCACGGCGGAGGGCCCGACATTTCAAAGGCTTTGAATGACCGTGGAGTGAAGAGCAAATTTATAAACGGACTGCGTGTAACAGATGATATAACAATGCAGACAGCTCAGCAGGTGCTTATAGGAAAGACAAATAAGGAAATTGTCGCTCTGCTTAACACAAAGGGCGGCAGAGCTGTCGGTATAAGCGGTATTGACGGGAGTTTTATAGAGTGTAAAAAGCAGTATACGGAAGTAGACGGAGAAAAGGTTGATATAGGCTATGTGGGTGATATTGTACATATAAAGCATTGCCTGATTGACCTGCTTTCGTCAGACCAGTATATTCCTGTAATTGCGCCAATCGGCACAGATGAAGAGGGTAACAGCTATAATATAAATGCTGATACTGTGGCGGCAGCGGTAGCCTCGGCTGTTGAGGCTGAAAAACTTATTCTGCTAACGGATGTCGAGGGTGTAAAGGATGATAAGGATAAGGTCATTTATGAGGTTCATAAGAACGAGATTTTTGAAATGATACACAGCGGAACAATAAGCGGTGGTATGATACCAAAGGTTATGGGATGTCTTGAGGCAATAGACAACGGGGTTGCCGGTGTTCATATAATTGACGGGCGTATACCGCATTGTCTGCTTCTGGAAATATTCACTAAAACAGGAATAGGAACGCTCATTAAAAGTGATAAATACTAAAATGGAATGAACAATTCGGTTTTATACAAGGAAAGGAACATAACGTTATGAGAATGTCAAATTTACTTATGCCTACATTGAGAGAAGTGCCGGCAGAGGCGGAAATAACGAGTCATAAATTAATGCTAAGGGCTGCTATGATAAGAAGATTGTCAGCGGGAATTTATTCATATCTTCCGCTGGGAATAAAGACCTTGCAGAAGGTGGAAAAAATAGTTCGTGAGGAAATGGATAAAGCCGGCGCGCAGGAGCTTCTTATGCCTGCTTTGCTTCCGGCAGAAGCATATCAGGCGTCAGGCAGATGGGAAGTATTTGGCCCTAGTATGTTTAAAATGAAGGACAGATATGACAGGGATTTTTGTTTGGGTCCTACACATGAGGAGCTTTTTACGCAGACTGTAATTGATAATGTGAAGTCATATAAGGAATATCCGATGACCCTGTATCAGATTCAGACAAAATACCGTGACGAGGGACGTCCGCGTTTCGGCGTTATGCGTAGCCGCGAGTTTGTTATGAAGGACGCGTACAGCTTTGATTTAAATGATGAAGGACTGAATGAATCATATAAAAAAATGTATGATGCGTATTGCAGAATATTTACACGTCTTGGACTTGATTTTACTATAGTTGACGCGGATACGGGTGCAATGGGCGGAAGCGGAAGTCAAGAATTTATGGTAAAATCACCTGTAGGCGAGGATGGAATAGCTTATTGTGATGACTGCGGATATGCGGCGAACTATGAGAAGGCTGAATGTATACCGCAGGAAAAACCTTCTGTTGAAGGAGAGCTTGATATAGAGAAGCTTCATACTCCAAGTGCGCATACAATTGAGGAACTTGTTGCTTTTATGAATGCTGAGGCATATAATTTCGCTAAGACAATAATTTATAAAGCGGATGACAAGTATATCGCGGCAATGGTAAGAGGTGACAGAGAAATTAATGAGGTTAAGCTGAAAAATCTTGTGGGCTGTATTGATGACCTTGAGCTTGCCGAGCCGTTTAAGGTGCGGGAACTGACTAACGCGGAGGTGGGCTTTGCGGGCCCGATTGGACTTGATATACCTGTATATGCTGATAAAGAGGTTGCTATGATGAAGAATTTCATAGTAGGAGCAAACGAAACAGATATGCATTATAAAAATGTGAATATAAATAAGGATTTTACACCTGAAGTTGTGGCGGATATACGTGTTATTGAAGAAGGTGATACATGTCCTAAATGCGGAAAGCCGATAAAGACTGCTCAGGGCATAGAGGTAGGGCACATTTTTAAGCTGGGAACAAAATATTCAGACGCGCTGGGACTCAAATATCTTGATGAGGACGGTAGAAGTAAAACCGTTACCATGGGATGTTACGGTATAGGTGTGACAAGATGTTTAGCGGCTGCAATTGAACAGAATAATGATGAAAACGGTATTATTTGGCCTGTATCAATATCACCGTATCAGGTGGTTGTTATTCCTGTAAATAATAAGCTTGAAGAGCAGACAGCGCTTGCCGAGAAGATTTATGATGAATTGAGAACTAATGGTGTAGATGCTTTGCTTGATGACAGAAATGAAAGAGCAGGTGTGAAATTTAAGGATTCTGAGCTTATCGGTATTCCTGTAAGAATTGTAGTAGGAAAGAAGTGCGGTGAGGGCATAGTTGAATATAAAGAACGTCGCGCGGAGAATTCTGTTGAAAAAACAGTCGATGATGCTGTAAATGATGTTATTGAGTATATAAACAGCAATATCTAAAATGTACTGCGTATAATCTGATTACTATAATGAATGTCGATGATAATATAATAATTGCTTAAAACTAAAACAGGAGGCTTTTTATAAGCCTCCTGTTTTAGTTTATTTTCTTGTAAGAAATATATTTAATATATTATTTGTGTCGTTATGCTCTACACTGCAATTGAAATTTTCACTTATAAAGCGAAGCGGAACAAGTGTTCTGCCGTTAATTATTGTCGGCGGTACATCAAGCTCAGTTTTAGAGCCGTTTACATATGCGTCGGAATTATTTATATATAATTTAATTGTATCTGAACCGCTCTTTAGTGTGACAGTTTTATCGTTATCATTGTAATCAATATTGCTGTCGGTAATGCCAAGCGCGTTTGCAAACGCGCGCAGAGGAACAAGCGTCCTGTTAGCAATTATACATGGCTTTACATCAAATGTAATCTGCTTTCCGTCAAGACTTACATTGATTTGTTTGGTTTCGGCAATTTCACCTGCTCCGAATCTGGCGAATACGCCAAGCTTTGCGAAAGGAAGGCTTTTTGAATTAAGCTGTTCTTCTCCGTTTAAGGAGCGCGCTTCAAGAGTATGCTTTCCATCTGAAATGGCGGAAAGGTTTAATAATGCTTTGTTTGGAGAAGTGTTGCTGCTGCCTATTTTAACTCCGTCAACATAGTATTCAACAGTTATATTTTCAATTCCTGTTGAGTATGCATGAGCGTATAATGGTATTTTAGGGCCTGTAAGTGTAGCGGTATCCTGAATTTTTTGGAAAGAAAAATTATTTTCTTTATCAAGTGTTATATATGCTCCGCTGCTGGTTGCCTCGTTCACGATATTTATCAGAGAACTGTTGCCGACAAAGTTGAATAATTCGGTTTCTCCGGGGATTTGGGTGTTAAAATAGTTTATCATTTTTACCTGGGGATATTCCATTATTACATCCCAGTACATATTGCGCAGACGCTTAGCCGCCCATGCGGAGGTGTCTTCGCCGAAGGTATTTCTGTTTGCGACACCGCCTTCGCTTATCATGACAGGCTTTTTGATGTTGTTGTCATTCATAAATTTAATCATGGGCTTCATGGAATTTGTCTGCCATGCGTATGGTCCAGTCATGAATGCCATTTTATTGTCGTTAGCGACATCTCTGTCACCCCATAAATAGTTTATCTGATAGCTGCTTATACCAATCCAGTCGACATAGTCATTTCCTGGGTAATAGTCCTTGAATGGCTTGACAAGCGAGCCAAGCGCTATAGGAGACCATACCATTGCGAGATTGTCATATTTATGGACAATATCTGCTGTCTTGCGGAAAGCGCGTATATACTCTTCTCCGGTTCCTATTTCAGCGTCATTCATTTCTCCGGCAAAGCGTATATAAAAATTGTTTTCGTATTTGGAAAGCTTTTTTACAATGCTTTCAATATAGTCTGTATATGCGTCTATATTACGTACGGTTTCAGCGCTGGCGATATTCCACGCAAGCATTACATTCATATTTTTATTAGCCGCAAGCATTCTGTATGAGGGAACATATAAATCCGGTTGTCTGGAATCAAATTCCATATATGTCAGCAGTGTTGGGAAGTTTTTTATTTCGTCATTATTTTCTGTAAGTGTGCCGAAATATACGCCGGAACGAGGCTCAAGCCTTGCTCCAAAATATGGAGCACTGTCTGTGTCGCTTTCGGTGTATACATTAAGTTCATTTCCTTTAGCCAAATTTTTTCTTAAATCATATTCCTCCGCGCCTTCCCACGCTGAAGCAGTTGGAGAAAGCATTGTCAGTATCATAATTATTGAGATTAATTTTTTCATTGTACAAAAAACTCCTTAGTCAAAAAATTGATATCTTTTATCGTCAACCTTTATCAGTTTGCCAATATGGGTGCCGTCCTCGCGCAGGACATTATAGTTATCACCATCGGGAGCAATCTTAGCCCTTGTGACGGTTTTGTCGTATTCAATATTGTAGAAAGAACATACACCCTTTTCGTCAATATACGGTTTTAAAATTTGTATATCGGCATAGGTGAAGGGTATAATGTTGTTTGTGAAAGCTTTGCCGGTAATATGCTGCATACAGCCAGTAAAATCGGCATAGCTTCCGCTTGCGCCTCGTATATGGTCAAGATAGTGAATACATCTTGTTTCTTCGTAAGAATGCTGGCCGCCAAATACATATGTGTTTTTGTAAATGTTTGTAAGCTTGTCTTCAGTGTCAAGTTCTATAAGCTGTTTTGTTATATACGTATCAAATTCTGAAGTTTTGCGATAGTCCTGCACCTCTCCTATGCCAGCGACAGTGAATACAAATGCAAAATATGAAATCAGTAAAAAACTGGCAGTCCGACTGACCTTGTATGGAAGAAGCATGAGCAGTTCATCCAGTATAATGCCTATACCAAGATAGGAAAAATATACAAGACGAAGAGGAATTCTGTCTGAACCAAGTATAAAGTTAAGAGAGATACCTCCGAAGGAAAGAAGAATTCCTAATACAAGTATTTTCCATGAGAATCCGCGTTTCTTTATGCATAGCGCGGAAAAGAGTCCGAATGTACCAGAAAGTACTGCGATGAGGACTGTTTTTATAATTTTATGTCCGCCGAAGACAATTGATTTGCCGTTAGTATAGCCGTTTTGAAGCAAGTCATATGATAGTTTTCCGAAAATGTCTTTTGTATACTGAAAAATGAGAGACGTATGTTCCGCTATATTTGTATGAAGAAGTCCCCCGCGTGATTCAATTTCACCTGCCTGCGCATTAATTGCGTAATATAAGCCTATAACCGCAACATGAACAGCAAGAATAATAATCGGAAGAAAAATTTTCCTGTCCCTGTGACACCATATAATAAATAATGTAAGCAGTATATAAATGATTATAGCCGGCTCATAAAAGCAAACGCTTATCATACCGAGAACAGTATACAAAATAAGACTGCGTTTGCTGAAGTTTTTAAAATACATATTAAGCGAATACACTGCTGTGCCTATAAACAGCAGTGCGTAGGAAATTCGTGTCGCGGCGGCAATCCAATAGGTCGCTTCAAGGCCGACAGGGAACAGGCACACAAGACACATAAACAATCCTGCTCCAGCGGCGTTGTTTTTGCGGAGTGTCTTGATAATGAAAAACGCTCCGACAAGCAGGGCAAGCGTAAGTATCAGTTCAACAATCCACAGGTTATTGAAAAGAGGCGCGTTTATGAAGCAGTCGAAAAATCCGGCAGCAGGCCTTATGGCAAATTTTTCATTTGGTATAGCAAAATATTTAAGCCTTCCCAAAAGTGTTTCGTATAAATCACCGTAAAGAAACCAGTCATCCATAACGGGCATATAAACTCCCGCGAGAAAACGCTGTATAAACATAAGCATGCCAAGCGCGGCGGTCATACACAGTTCTGTCATATTATCGTTTTTGAACAGTGCTGTGAGTTTTTCTCTGACAGGAACTGAAGTCACATAAATCTCCTCCAAAGTATGTTTTAGCTGATAAAAACAGGCGTGTTTTACACGCCTGAATTATATGTATTTTTGTTTATTCGTACAGATGCTCAAGAATTTGTACAACCTCCGGTTTCGTCGGAACACGTGGGTTTGTAACTGTACAGGCGTCTGCAAGAGCTTTTTCAGCCATGGAATCAATTGCGTTGAAATATTCTGTTTTGTCTACACCGCACTGTGAAACAGAAATAGGAATATTCATTTCTTTGAGCATAAACTGAATCCAGCCTACAAGAGCGCGTATAGTTGTAATTTCATTAAAGTTGTTAACTCCAAGCAGCTTTGCGACATTTACATATTTTTCAACGCATTTCGGATATTCCTTCTGACTCTTTGAATGCTTGTTTATTCCTGAATTATATTCAATAATGTGAGGGAGAAGCATTGCGTTTGCCCTTCCGTGAGGAATATGGAATTTAGCGCCTATCGCGTGAGCCACGCCGTGATTGAGGCCAAGCGACGCACTGTTAAACGCAAGTCCGGCCAGACATGAGGCAACATGCATCTTTTTTCTTGCGTGAGTATCGTTATTGTCAAGGTATGAGCGGAGCAGAAAGGTTCCGCATATTTCAATCGCTTTTTCGGCCAGAGCCGCGGAAAATTCATTGTTGTTAATACTTACATATGCTTCAATTGCGTGTGTAAGCACATCCATACCTGTGTCAGCTGTAACGTTAGCCGGAACGCTTTTCACAAGGTCAGCGTCAAGAATAGCCTCTGTAGGAAGCATGCTTTCGGAAACAAGAGGATATTTGACATCCTTGGCGGGGTCGGAAACGACCGCGAACGCTGTTACTTCCGAACCTGTGCCAGAGGTAGTGGGAATTGCTATAAGCGCTGTCTCTTTTCCTGTGGCGCGCGCGGCAAACTCGCGTATCGCTTTTGCGCTGTCTATCGCGCTTCCGCCGCCGATTGATATAACACAATCAGGGTCGTATTGAAGCATGGCTTGTACGCCGACGGAAATTTTCTCAATAGGAGGGTCGGGGACAACATCAGAGAACACCTCGAATTCAGTATATCCGTCATTCAGACGTATCGTAATCATCTGGAGCATACCGCTTTTGGCAACAAACGGGTCTGTGATTATAAATGCTTTTTTATAGGGAAGGTCGGACAGACGGTCCAGAGCGTTATCTCCAAAGTATATTTTAGTTTTTATATCAAAACTGTTCATTATTCATTTCCACCCCTGTTTGATTAATATAATTTATTCCATTATACAATATTTCATACAATATTACAAGTGGAAAGAGAAAAAATAATGATTAAAAATTAGATGAGCTTCTATTGCAATTTTAATATCTGTATGTTATACTAGAATACAGATTAGATTAGGCTGAACTAGACTAGAGGAGGAGAGTTTTATGAGAATTTTATTAGAAGTATAGCCTTAGAATAAAAATATAAAGAATTTATAGATGCTGTTAGGAGATTGGAGAATGAACAGAATAGACGAGAGATTTAATAAATTGAATATGGAGAATAGAAAGGCTTTGATTACTTTTCTGCCAATTGGAGACCCTGACATAGAAACCAGTGTGAAAGCGATTTACACAATGCAGGAGGAGGGGGCAGACCTGATAGAGCTGGGGGTGCCGTTTTCCGACCCAGCCGCGGACGAGCCCGCAGTTCAGCGCGCATATGAGCGCGCGTTAAGTAATGGAACAGATATTTTCAAGGCTTTTGAGCTTGTTGCTAGGATAAGAGACAGCGTGGAGGTACCAATGGTGTTTGTGCTGTACTATAATATAATAGTTCAGTATGGATTGGAAAAATTTTTCGCGGACTGTCAGAGAGCAGGGGTAGACGGACTTATAATACTGGACCTTCCGTTTGAGGAATGCGGCGAAATTGCTGAATATACTGATAAATACGGTGTATATCCGATATATTTTATATCGCCGGTATCGAAAGAGAGAATAAAAAAGATAACGAAAAGCGCTAAAGGTTTTCTTTACTGCGTTTTACCTCCGGATATATCGGCTAATCAGGACTTGTTAAAGATAAAATTGGATGAGTTTGTAACAGAAATCAGAGAAAATACAACAGTGCCTGCATGTTTGTGGGCTGATGCTGTAGGCGGAACATGTATCAGTGAAGCAATACAGTATTTTGACGGAGTGATTGCCGGCGGTATTGCTGCCAAAGCGATTGCATCGGGAGGCTGCAAAGAGGAAAGTATCTCTAATATCCGAGCTGTAATTGGAGATTTTAAATCAGACCTGGCAGTGGACTGATTATTATTGAGAAAAGAGGAAAAAACATGAAATTCAGAAAGATAATATGCTCTGTGACCGCCTTTTTGATTGCGCTGGGAACCGCGGCATATGCTAAGGATAACATATACGCGTACAATAAATTTGTTTCAACGATTATCGGCCCGCATTACGGATACTGTAATTTTGCGGCATCTTTTGCGGGGCATGAAGATGAGTATGAAAATGTTAATACATATTTCGGCGGACTTATTTCAGCGTTTTATGATGATATAGACGGTGATTTTGATAATGAGCTTATAACGGTTGAAACATCAGGAATTACTGTTTATCAGGCAGGTGAAAAAGGAGTTGTTTTTCTTGGTTCCGCGGATATTGAGCTGATAGCAAATTACGGTGATTCGTACGCGAATGTGTTCACTATACCTGAAGGCCGCAAAAAGTATATAGGAATTGAGACATATTCTAAAGCCGCGGGAAATTATCATTTGTATTTGTATGACCTTAATCCGGATACTGACGATTTTAAAAAGATTCTTGATATAAGCAGAGAATCAAATGAGGATGGTATTGAAGAGAGTGTATGGGCTAAGGACAGAACGTATTATTCATATACGAACGGCGGTGGTCTTCAGACATCTATAAATCCTGAAGGATATGCCGACAGCGGCGAAGCGGCGGTAAAGGCTCTTAGTGACACGCTTACTCAGATTCAAGATGGTATACCGTCAAAGGATAAAATACAGAAGCGTATGGTCGGCGGCGATGAAGATGGAAATCAGACTGATGACGGTAATTACCGTATAAACGCGTTTATGTCTGACCATGTAAGGCTTGTGTCTTATGTGCGCGCAACAGGGGTACGTCTGGCGGAGAAGCCCATAGTAATTTTTGAAGATAATAGTCCTCTTAATGACCTTGCGGTAAAACCAGATATTGTCACCGTTACAGTTAATAATGAAACATTGCAGTTCCCTACACAGGACCCTGTCATAGTGGACGGCAGAACGCTTGTTCCAGTACGAACAATTATTGAGACGTTTGACGCAAAGGTGGACTGGGTAGATGAAAACGGTGTGCAGAAGGTAATTGTCAATACGGCTGATAAAAATATTTCAATGACAATAAACAGCAAGGAGCTTTATGTAAATGGGGAAAGGCAGGAGGATCTTGAGGTTCCTGCGCAGCTCATAAATGACAAGACACTGGTTCCGCTCAGGGTAATAAGCGAGTCTTTGGGATGCAGCGTTAAATGGGTTCAGGATACTAAAACGGTAGTTATTGAATCGCAAAATGAAGCACAGTAAAAGGAGAGATGTATAATGTCAAATATATGGCATGATATAAGTCCAAAAAGAATTTCGCCTGAAAGATTTATGGCGGTCATTGAGATACCTAAGGGTGTAAAAAATAAATATGAAATGGATAAGGAAACAGGCCTGCTGCGTCTTGACCGTGTACTTTACACTTCAACTCATTATCCGGCAAATTACGGCTTTATTCCACGTACCTATGCGGCAGACAATGACCCGCTTGACGTGCTTGTTCTTTGTCAGGAGTCAATTGTGTCAATGACGCTGGTTGAATGTTATCCTATAGGTGTTATGAAGATGATTGATGATGATCAGGTAGATGAAAAGATTATCGCGATTCCGTTTAATGACCCATCATATGCGGGGTATACAGATATTTCGCAGCTTCCGCAGCATACCTTTGATGAAATTTCTCATTTTTTTCGTGTATATAAATCTCTGGAGGGTAAGGAAACAGTGGTAAATGAGGTGCTGGGAAGCGAAGAGGCTAAAGAAATTATAAAGAATTGTATTGATTCATATAAGGATAATTATTGTTAATGAGAGAACTGCCGCGTATACGGCAGTTTTTTTTGTCGAAAAAAGTAGAATTGTGTAGAATGATAAAAAATATCTCACAAATCAAAACAGAATTGTAAAAAATTACAAAATTTGCTTGACAACAGCCTTTTTACGTGATATACTACAATACATACTTATATCAAAGGAGGAAGTTTGGCAGCGGTGCTGGAGATGAGTGTAAAAAAACTTGAGGAATTATCGGACGAGCAGCTTGTGGAATCAGCTCAAAAGGGCAATAATACAGCTCTTGAAACGATACTGTCAAGATATAAAAACCTTGTTTATTCCAAATCAAAGCCGTATTTTCTCGCAGGCGCTGAAAATGACGATATTATTCAGGAGGGCTTTATAGGTCTTTACAAGGCGGTTAAGGACTTTGACGGAGAAAAATTTCCGTTTTTTAAGGTTTTCGCTGGAGTTTGCGTTACGCGGCATATTATAACTGCCGTGAAAGCGGCATCGAGGAAAAAACATCTTCCATTAAACTCTTATGTTTCACTTGATAAGAATACCTATGACGAAGACGGAGATACAACCTTGCTGGATGTCATAGCATTCAATGAGCTTCAAGACCCAGAAGCTATATTAATTGACCGTGAGAATGTTGACGGTATGGAGTATAAAATCAATAAGGTACTCAGTGAGCTTGAACTTGAGGTGCTGGTGTATTATTTAAAGGATATGTCCTATGGTGAGATTGCCAAGGCACTCGGCAAGGACATTAAATCAGTTGATAATGCTGTTCAGCGCATCAAAAAGAAGCTGGAGATTGCTCTGCGAGACAGAGCCGAGTAATTATTGTGGCAACAAAACAAATGTGACCAAAGTGAGGTAAAAAAATGTACGAGGACAAGACTTTAGTATGCAAGGACTGTGGTGAGGAATTTATCTTTACAGCAGGCGAACAGGAATTTTACGCGGAGAAGGGTTTTGAAAATGAACCGCTTCGTTGTAAGGATTGCCGTCAGGCAAGAAAGAACAGTATCAGACAGAACCGCGAAATGTATGAAATAGTTTGCGCGGACTGTGGTAAGGTTGACAAGGTTCCTTTTGAACCAAGAAATGATAAGCCTGTTTATTGCAGTGAGTGCTTTGCAAATCATCAGAACGATTAATTAATATGTTTATGATAAATAGAAAAAGCAATTAAAAAGAATAGTCCGGTATATAAAAAAGTAAATACTGGCTTTATATGCCGGACGAGGTTAGAGACAGCATATCATATTTATGATATGCTGTCTCTTTACTGTAATGAAAATACGGATGCTATTAAAGCATCCGTATTTTTTATGCGCGCGGTATTAGTACATATACATCAGTACCTTTTCCTTCGATTGAATGAACAGATATACCATAGCTGTCACCAAATATAATTTTAATTCTTTTATTTACGTTCGCAAGGCCTATATGTGATTTTTCATCATCATATGTGATGTCTGACATGGTATGGTTTAAAGTTTGTACTGTTTCTTCGTTCATTCCTATACCGTTATCGCTGACAGTGATAATTATATTATCATTATCACATTTTCCTGAAATGTTGATAAGCCCTTTATCATTTTTTGGCTTGAGGCCATGGTATACGGCGTTTTCAATAATAGGCTGCAGGCATATTTTAATTATAGTGCAGGATAAAATAATTTCATCAATATCCCATTTAATATCGAATAAATCACCATATCGCAGAGAAAGAATATTAACATACTCCTTGGTGTATTTAATTTCATCTTCAACAGAAACAAAATAGCCTGAGGATAGCGTGTTTCTGAAAAAGCTTGCAAGGTTAATCAGAGACTTTGATACGGGGTTTTCAGAGCCGGAAAGATTATACGCCATCCAGTTTATTGTTTCGAGTGTGTTATAGAGAAAATGAGGATTGATTTGTGTTTGAAGCATATCATACTGGGCTTTTTTGAGCAGCTTCATACGCTCTTCTAAAATTTCCTCCATTTTAGTTTTATCTTCTATATGCAGACGGATACTGTTAATTATGTATGCAAGCTCATTTTTATCCTCGATACTCACATCCTCTATTGAAGTATCTGAATTATCAAGAAAAGAAATAATTTCATGAAGAGGAGTATAGCTTTTGACTGACGCGATATATGCGAGAAGAAATACAATTATTAACAGCAGAAACAGAATAGCTATAATTTGAAAGCGGAAGTTTGAGATTTGATGCTCATAGAGTGTGAGCGGATACGCGCTGACATATTTATAGCTGCTGACACGGCTGTCTGCAGATAAAATAACATAATTTTCACCGTCTATTTCACAGGATTCTGTATTTGTCACAGAGGTTGTAGCAGCAATTTTAAATCCAATATCTTCCGGCTGCATATTAAAGTATTCGGGACTGCTTGCCGTAATAATTCTGTTTTCGGGATTTATGAGGAAGAAAAGGCGTTCATCTCTGTATTGCTTGTAAAGCATGTAATTATACATACTTTGGGTATTGATATTCATTATAACAGCGCCTTTTTTTTCATCTGCCGCGTATATTGGTTTAATGATAGTTATAAGGGGCGGATAAGTGTTATTTTTAGTGCGGGGAATCATAATTCCTTTTTGAGTGCTAATGTCCTTGTAGCTTTCCAGCCATCCGGTATCAGGACTTTCAGAAACAGGCAGAACTGTTTCATTGATGATAACCGAGTCCGACGTTTCAGAATAAAGATATACCGAATCAATATATTTATATACTATAGGCAGAGTTTTTGCCAGCTTGACCAGTGTTCTGAAGGATTCGGTACTAACATTGTTGATTGTAAAAAGCTGCGCGCTTTCATTGCTGGCAATAGAACTGCTCATCATGTCACATTCCATTAATGTTCTGTCTATAATATTCACTGAACTGTCAAGCATAGAGGCATTTTCAAACGCGATTTCCTCACGCATATTTTTGAGTGTGCTTGAATAAAACATGATACTTAATATCAGAAAAGGCACAATAGTAAGTGTCGCGATAAGTAAAAATGTGCGCAGAAATATACTGTTTAGTTTAAAATGCTTTATGTAGGACCAGCTGTTTTTGAGTTTTTTCATTATATGTATATTCCTTTCGTGTCTTAACTGTATAATATATAGGCTAATGTGTAAAAACAATAAATGGCGTATGAGCGTTTTTTATGCTTTATGAAGGTACTCGCTTGGTGTGCAGTTATAATAATCTTTAAAAACGCGCGTGAAGTATCCTGAACTCTGATAGCCGCATGCCTTGCTTATATCATTAATTTTTTTATTTTCGCGAAGAAGTTTTACAGCATGCTGCATACGAACCTGTAAGAGATAGTCGCTGAAATTTTCGCCGGTCTGTTCTTTAAAGAATCGGCTGCAGTAGGCGGGATTAAAAAATACTTTTTCTGCTGCATCCTGTAAAGAAATATTGTGAGAAAAGTTGTCATTAATAAATTGAATGAGTTTATCAATGACAAGATTATCAGTTTTTTTATCTTTAACTGAAAGTTGACTGATAATGCTGTCAAGAATATGTGTGGACACATTATATATTTCATTGTTAGAAGAGAGCTCCGGAAGAGAACTGTAGCCGGAAATATCTGGTGAAATTCTGATATTTAAGTTGGCATAAAGTTTGTCAATAATGATTTCAAAAATATTGAATGCGTATTGTCCAAGCTGTTCATTTCTGTGAGTATTGCTGTCCAGCAGAAGATGAAGCTCATTTTTGGCCTCGTCAGGATTTATTGATAATATTGACGCGTAAAGACGCATTATATTATCAAGAAAGGAATTAATATTATTATTTTTTTGTGTTTTGAGTAGTCCGCTCATTTTAATAAGTGTGTTTTTCAGGTCATCAAAATTGGTTGGTTTGGTAATATATTCTTTTACATTGTATTTAATAGCCGCCTGTGCATATTCAAATTCAGCGTATCCGCTTAGGAGAATAACGTTAATCCATGGTTTGTTTTCGTAAATATACTGCGCGAGGTCAATTCCGGAAACTTTTATCATTTTAATATCAGAAATAACTACGTCCACATCATTCTCTTCAAGATATTTAATAGCATCACTGCCGTCACGGAAAGCAGCCGCTACATTGAAGTCTATATCGCAGTTATTTATGAAGGATGAAATGTTTTCTCGTATAATCATTTCATCATCTACTACAATTACACTGAACATAATATACACACTCTTTTCTCTTTACTTTCAATTGGTAGTATAACATACAAAAAAAGATTAATCAAGAACTAAATTGGAAAATATATGTGTAATTTGTATATGACAAGCTGTAAAAAACAGGTTA
>CAJUFV010000137.1 GCA_910585795.1 uncultured Clostridia bacterium
AGGAGATTATTGAATCGCTTTATAAATATGAAAAGGGAGCATTAAAGACATCGGTAGATTCTAATATGGACAGGGCTACGATTTATCGGAAAAAAGATAAAGTTATATATGAGGTCATGAAATGGCTGAATTTCTATAATTAAAAAACGTGCGACAAAATTGCGACAATTATGCGACAAATGTGCGATAAATATGCGACAAAATTGCGACAATTATTCAAAAAAACTATGTTAAGATATTATCGTCGAAAGGTGAAAGGAATTACGGGCGCGGCATAGAGCCTTTGTTCGGGTTCGATTCCCGAAGCGCCGTAACAGATACAAACGGACACCTTTTCCTCATGAAAAGACCGACTGTTAAAATAGCCGGTCTTTTTTGTTTTATAAAAAAACGGGAGTGATTTTATGACAAATGCTGATAAAGAAAATATAAAGGCTAGATTGATTCGGTGGGGTGAATTGGACTGCTGCATATCGGATATGCGGGAAGAATGCGAAAAACTGAAAAAATTACAGACTGCAAATGAACATGCTGAGAGAATTTCTCGTTTTGAGGCGGAAATAGAGCGGATGAATGATGAAAAATGGAGTGTTTATGATATTCTGCAAGCGCTGAACAAACGGGAAAGAGAGATTATTAATTGCAGATATAATGACGGTATGTGTTGGGATTATATATCCGAAAAGGTTGGACTGTCCCGTATGCATTGCTTCAGGATGCATGACGGGGCGCTTGAAAGGATATATGAGTTTTTGGAAGATAACAAATAAAAGGGGTGCGGTAATGGATATTAGAAAAATCAGTATTGATAAGCTCAATATGGCTGAATACAATCCGAGGGTTGATTTGCGGCCTGAAGATGAAGAGTATCAAAAGCTGAAAAGAAGTATTGAGACTTTTGGATATGTTGAACCTATTGTCTGGAATGAGAGAACGGGAAACGTTGTTGGAGGACACCAGCGGCTTAAAATTTTGATTTTACAGGGGTATAAAGAAATTGACGCAAGCTGTATAAACGTTTCGGAACTGGAAGAAAAAGCTTTGAACGCCGCTCTGAATAAAATTGACGGACGCTGGGATTTTGATAAATTAAAAGAGGTGCTTCTGGAAATTGAAAATTCAGATATTGATACGGCACTGTCGGGATTTAATGATTACGAGGTAAAAAGTTTATTGTTTGAGGAGGAATGCGATATCGACAGTTTTTTTACCGACAGCGAAGAAAAAGAGAAAATTCCTAAAACCATGACGTGTCCGCACTGCGGAAAAACTATAGAACTGTAATGAAATATATAGCCAATGAACTTTAAAAAACGCAAAAAATATTTTGCGTGCGCGTAAGCGCTGTTGACCGGCAAGTGAATTGCGCAGGCAATTTGCAGACTTTTGAGTAAAATAAGTTTTTTTGCTTCTTTTTAAGTTCATTGACTATATAAGAAAAGAGGGAAACAGTGGACTTATATTTAGCGGGGAATACTTATAGCGTAAAAAAGCAGTGTACTCCTGATGTGGCTATACTGGAAAGTTTTTATTATGCTGATGAATGGACTGAAGAACTGATACCGGAATTAAAGAGATTTCTTTTGGACAGCGGAGCTTTTACTTTTTTTAGTGCGGGTAAAAAAACAGACTGGAATAAATATCTTGATAAGTATGTTGACTTTATAAACAGAAATAATGTGAAGAATTTTTTTGAACTGGATATTGACTGTATTATAGGCTATAAAGCGGTATTGAGACTTCGTGAACGGCTGGAATACAAAACGGGAAGAAAGTGTATTCCTGTATGGCATAAAAGCAGGGGCAGAGAAGAATTTCTTAAAATGTGCGATGAATATGACTATGTGGCTTTGGGAGGCATTGTGTCAAAAGAAATAAAGCATGATGAATATAAATATTTTCCGTGGTTTATAAATGAAGCCCATAAGAGAAATGCTAAAATTCACGCTCTTGGTTTTACAAATCTTAAAGGTATAGAAAAATATCACTTTGATAGTGTGGATTCAACTTCATGGACGGCAGGAAGCCGTTTTGGGGCTGTATACAAATTTGACGGCCGGACAATAACGACATACAGAAGATGCAAAGGAAAGAAAATAAGCAATCCAAAAGAAGCGGCAAGACACAATTTTAACGAATGGATAAAATTTCAAAAGTACGCTGAAAAATATTTATAAGAAAAGAGGAATTGTTATGAGAAAAACAAGCGGCAATCTTGCTATATTGAGGACGCTTTTTATTGTCAGTCTCGTTATATCAAATGTGGTGACGGGAAAGTTGTTTTATACGGGAATTGAACTGTTTGGAAATGTAATTACGCTTCCGGGCGCTGTATTTTGTTATGCTATAACATTTTTGACGACCGATGTTATAGGTGAAATTTGGGGGAGAAAAGAAGCTGGTAAAACAGTGTTTTACGGTTTTATGGGACAGCTTATGGCGACGGCGCTGATTATATTGACAAGATATATACCGGCTGCGGATAGGTCGGTACAGGAGGCTTACGTAACAATTTTAGGGCAAAACTGGGTATTTGTAATAGGAAGCTTGATTGCGTACTATGTTTCGCAGACCTGGGACGTATACGTATTTCATAAAATACGAAGCGTATATATGAAAAAAGGAACAGTAAAAGGAAGATGGATATGGAATAACGCTTCAACGGTGACAAGTCAGATAATAGATACTATTTTGTTTATAGGAATATCTTTTGGAATAGGTCTCGGGTGGTTTTTTGACGGGGCTATGCGGCAGCCTTTGCTTTTTATGATGATAGGGCAGTATATATTTAAGTTTATTCTTGCGCTGCTGGATACCCCGTTTTTTATGATAATGACAAGAAAAAAGAGGATATAGCATAACCATAAAATAAAGGAGAGGAGGCGAATGGGAAAATGGGCTGATAAGCCTTGGGAACGGCAGGAGGGAGAGAGCGATAAGGCTTACGAGGCGTTTGCGACCTACCGGGATATGGGAAGCGAGAGAACAGTTACAGCGGTTGCCAATAAGTTGTCAAAGAGTAGACAGTTGATTGAGCGCTGGAAGGGAAAATATAACTGGTCTGAGCGGGTTCGGCTGTATGACAACGAGCTTGAAAAACAGGCGTTCGCGAAAGCTGTCAGAGAAAGAAAAAATATGAATGACAGGCATATTAAAATTGCTATGCAAATGCAGAAAAAGGCACTTGAAGCTTTACAGGTTATGTCTGCTGACGATATGTCTCCGAGAGATATTAAGGACTTTATAAAAATAGCTACCGAGCTTGAACGGCTGAATCGTACATTAGAAGAGGAAAGCGGCAAAGATAAAAAAGAAGACAAAGAAAATGAAGTTGTCAATGATTGGATTGCGGGACTTATAGGAAATGATGAAAATGAATAGGGCGGAATTTTTTAAGGAACGTCAGAGAATATATAAGAAGAATCCTGTTTTGTTTTTTAGGGAAGTGCTCGGATTTCAGCCTGATAAATGGCAGGAAGCGGCGGCTTATGATATTGCGGAATACTCAAAAGTGACAATACGTTCGGGGCAGGGGGTTGGGAAAACAGCTCTTGAAGCTGCCGTGCTTTTATGGTTTATGTCATGTTTTCCGTTTCCGAGGGTAGTGGCTACTGCTCCCACAAGACAGCAGCTTCATGACGTATTATGGAGCGAAGCCGCGAAATGGCAGTCTAAAAGTCCTCTTCTGTCTCAAATGTTTAAATGGACCAAAACATATATTTACATGTCAGGCATGGAAAAACGCTGGTTTGCTGCTGCAAGAACAGCCACAAAGCCGGAAAATATGCAGGGATTTCATGAGGATAACATGCTTTTTATTGTTGACGAGGCAAGCGGTGTCGCGGATTCTATCATGGAAGCTATACTTGGGACGTTGTCGGGAGCGAACAACAAACTTCTGATGTGCGGAAATCCTACAAAAACGTCAGGAATATTTTATGACAGCCATAATGCTGACAGAAGTTTATACAGGGCGCATAAAATCAGTTCAAAGGATAGCGGACGTACAAATAAGGAAAATATAGAGTCTCTTATACGAAAATACGGAATTGACAGCAATGTTGTACGGGTTCGTGTGTTCGGGGAGTTTCCCCTTGCGGAAGACGATGTGTTTATTCCGCTTCATCTTCTGGAGCAGTCGGCAATGACCGAATATAAAGACAGACCCGCTGAAAGTATACATATCGGCTGTGACGTGGCACGTTATGGAGATGATAAAACGGTGATAGGATATAAGATTAATGAATCGGCGATGTTTTACAAAAAAATCAGCGGGCAGGATACCATGAGAACCGCTTCAGATATAATCTTGCTTGGGCAGACACTCAGAGAGAAATACAAGTACATTGGCAGTATTCCGGTAAAGATTGACGATGGCGGCGTGGGCGGCGGAGTTGTTGACAGATTAAGGCAGATAAAAAGAAATGAACCGGATAAATATAAATGGTTTGATATATTTCCAGTTGCGTTTGGTCAGCCTATAAAACATAAATATTATGCAGACAGTACAACGTATATGATGGCAGTTGTTAAAAGTCTGCTAAGCTCTGTTGACGAGAGCGGGAATAGAAAAGAGCCGGAGCTTATAATACCAAATGACAGCGATTTGATTGCCCAGCTTTCATGCAGGAAATATATGATAAACGAAAGAAGCAAAATAGTTGCGGAAAGCAAAAAGAACATGAAGGCAAGAGGATTTCCCTCTCCTGATGAAGCTGACTGTCTGCTTCTTCTTTGTCTGCCTGTAAAGCCGCCAAAGAAAGGAGTGAGAAAGAATGGCTAAACAAAAGCAGCAGATACGCATAATTAAAGAGCAGAGGCGGCAAGCCCTTATTGAGAAAGCAGATGCTTCTTTACAGCTTACCGGGCAGGAAGCATATAATGCCGGAGATTGGATAACGCCGCCTAACGACCTTATGGGTCTCCGAAATTTGGTGAAAAACAGCACCATACTCCCACAGTGTATTAGAGCGTACAAGAACAATATTGCCGGATTTGGCATAGGCGTGAGATACATTGAGGACACAGACGAAACGCCGGAAATGGTGGAGGAGTTCAACCGGGCGCAGGAGATCATAGAGCTACTGAACATAGAGCAGGACACCAAAGAAGTATTTGAGGATTTGTTGGAGGCAAGAGAAACCTACGGAATATCTTATCTTGAGGTTATCCGCAATATTTCGGACGAGGTTGTGCAGGTTGAATTTATAAAAGACACGCCCTCTGTCCGAAAGACAAAACCTCTTGAGCCTTATGTAACCTCGACATATTATCATCACGGGCAGCAGCTTGAACGAAAGAAACGGTATTGCAGGTATAAGCAGGAAATAGGAGGCAAAACCGTCTATTTCAAGGAGTTTGGCGACCCTCGTGTTATGGATAAGAGAGACGGCAAATACGTCAACGAGAGCGAAACGCTTGACCTTGAATATCAAGCAAACGAAATAATGGAGTTTGCTATTGGCACAGAGCCATACGGCGAGGTGCGCTGGATAGGTCAGGTGCTTGGCGCAGATGGCAGCAGGAAAGCCGAAAGTCTCAATAACAATTACTTTGAGAACGGCAGGCACACGCCTCTTATGATAATGATTAAGGGCGGCACTCTTACTGACGACAGCTTTGAGAAATTGCAGCAGTATATGAATGACATCAAAGGAGCAGCCGGGCAGCACGCATTTATCATACTGGAAACGGAAAGCACCAACGGGCGCACGGACTTCGACCAGACGGAAAAGCCGGAGATAGAGGTAAAAGACCTTGCGGGTATATTGCAGAAAGACGAGCTTTTTCAGAACTATCTTGACAACAGCAGAAGAAAGGTTCAGTCAGCATTCCAGCTTCCGGACCTTTATGTTGGGTATACGACGGATTTTAACAGAGCGACAGCTCAGACGGCGAGAGAGGTTACGGAAGAACAGGTGTTTCAGCCGGAAAGAAAAAGTCTTGCATGGGTAATTAACAACAAGCTTCTGAATGGCTATGATTTTAAGTATGTCGAGGCTTATTTTCTTGAACCTAACATAAGCAATCCCGACGATTTATATAAACTGCTTACGGTAGCTAATAATGCGGGAGGTCTTACTCCAAATAAAGCTAAACAGATTGTTTATGACGCTTATGGAGAGGTGGCTGAAAATTATCCGGCGGAGTGGGGAGACGTTCCCCTTGCTTATAATAAGTCGTGTAATAGTACGGGATTGGATACAGGCACTCTTGCCGTGAGTTTGCAAAAGCAGATTGAAAAGGCGGCGGGATACCATGACGACACTGTTGTAGCGGTGATGAAAGAGGTTAAAAACCTTTTGCTGAAAATGGACAGGGGTGCTTGAGTATGTGTTTAAACTGTAAATCTCTTATAAACGCCATTGACAGGTATATAGAAAAGGCGGACGATGACCTTGAAAGCATGCTTGAGGAAGAGGAACGGGCTTCTCCAAAAGAAATGGTTAAACGTATATCCGCTATTGAAGCCTTTATTGCCGCCGCGCTTGTTTCGCAGACAGAATATTTTATATCGCAAATCAAGAAAAAGAAAAACCTCAAACAGGTTATGGAGAATATAGAGGAAATCAAGCTTAAAGATGTTTCGCTTGATGAGTTAAAATCTATGTTCAGAAAAGAGTTTAATGATATTATTGAGGACAGCGCTGATTTGTATATAAAAAAGACGGACCCGGAACTGAGTGTCAGCCGCTTGTCAAAGAGAACTGTAAACTGGATTGAAAGCTGGAGCGAAAAGCTTGGAGACATTATGAAGCTTAACAGCCATAATGAAATTGAAAGTATTTTGAAAAAAGGGATTGAAAATGGCGACAGTATAGATATATTTACCAGAAATATTATTGACGGCGGAATACGTGACGAGTATTACAAAGCCCGCAGAGTGGCTGTTACAGAAGTTTTAAGAGCTCATAACACGGCAAGGCAGGAAGCTTTTATGCAGGATCCGTCTGTCTTGGAAAAAATATGGAGACATACGGGAACTCATAAAAATGACCCGAGAGAGAATCATATTGATATGGACGGTCAGCGTGTGCCGAAAGATGAACCTTTTGAACTTATCGGCAGAGACGGGGGAGTTTATTATCCCATGCAGCCATGCGACAGCGGCTTGCCGCCGGAGGAAAGCATAAACTGTCATTGTATATCACAGCCTGTTGTCAGCGAGGATATTCTCGGTCTGCCGCTGGAAGAAAGACAGAGATTGCAGCAGGAGGCGGTTGATGAAATGGACGACGAATGGGAAAAGGAACTTGACAGAAAAAACAGGGCTAAAGCGGGGATTGATAATGATACGGCAGAAAATGAAAAAGAAAATGATATTTATTGACTATATCTGATATATTATGCTAA
>CAJUFV010000138.1 GCA_910585795.1 uncultured Clostridia bacterium
TAATATATTGTATATTATATTTTTAGGGGGATTACTATGTCTACTTCAAGTGATTTTGAATATATGCGTCGCGAACGCAGGCGGCGTGAACGAATGAGAAAAAAACGTATTCGCGCAGTACTGATTCTTGTCGCTCTCATAGGCGTTATTGTTCTTATATGCGCCGCTGTTTCAACATGCACAAAAAACAATGACGAAGACACAAATCTTGCGGCTAACACTCCCGCTGAGACTGCCTCAGTTCCCACACCATCGCCTGCGGCTGTTAATACTCTGAATATTCCTCCCGCGTCAGAAGAAAACAACCTATTACAAATCATCGCTGATTCAGGACAGTCAAAGCATTGTTATCTAACCTTTGACGATGGCCCTACGGAAAATATCACACCACAGATTCTTGATGTGCTCCGACGCTATAATGTAAAAGCAACCTTCTTTGAGGTAGGCTCGCTTATAGAGGCAAACAGGGATATGGCAAGACGCGTGTATGAAGAAGGACATCTTATAGCCAATCACTCACAGGGACATAACTATGAAAAATTATATGCGTCCACCGAAACCTTTATGACAGAGATGCAGAACTGCGAAAACTCTATAAGAAGCGTCATGAACGGCGAAGAGCCATTCCTGCTTATGCGTTTTCCGGGAGGCAGCTATAATGCCGGTGACCATGCTGCCATCAAGCAGGAATGCAAAACCGCGCTTAAACAAAATAATTTTTACTATATAGACTGGAACGCTCTAAACGGCGATGCTGAAGGAAAAACAAAAAACGCTTCGGAGCTTCTTGAATATCTCAAACAAACCGCCGAGGGCTATAATAATCTTATTGTTCTTATGCATGACGCATCTTCAAAGCAGGCAACCGCTGACGCTCTTCCTTCAATTATCGAATATCTTGCCGGAGAAGGTTACACCTTCCACCGTCTGGACGATATAGACTATCACGCCGCGCCATCGACTACAGCGCCGGTATCAGTTGATAATACAGACACAGACAGCAGTAACTCAAGCGCTTCTTCAGCTGATGACAATACTTACCCGACAACCACAGCAGCAACACAATCCTCGGCGCCAGAGGTTCCGAAAACATCTCAGACACCGTCAACACTTGCTCCTGTTTCAACAGGTACAATAGTTATTCAATAAAAAATATCATAAAAATATCGTCCTTATAACAAGGACGATATTTTTGTCATACTTTATATTCTACTGCACCGCTTCACCCGCAACTGCAAGCCCAGCCCTGAAGCCGGTCTCAAAGCATTGAATATTTTTTTCTCTCTGCTTCTTTGTCGCAATACAATATAAACTTGTCAAAAAATTCAAGCTTTGCTTCTGAAAGCCTTTTGCACAGATAGCGGTAGTACTTTTCTGTCTAATTTTTTGCCTTCATATATTTTTTTATCCTTTCCCATCAATTTCACACATTAAAAAATGCGCCGGCGGCATAGCATGTACTGTATAGAGCAAAGCATAAAACCACATTATTTTTTTACTGCGCCACAAAACTTCATTTCAATATACGTACCAAATGTACACACAAAATAGAGTATGCATTTTCCAAAACAAGAAATTTATAAAATGGTACAAAAATATAAAGTTTTATGTCTCAGAAATATTATATCATACCTTACGAAAAAATATAGATAAAGACAAAAAATTATACTTATCTGATGATTTAATCTGACTAAAAACCTATTCTTTTTCTGTTCTTTATAAGCACAGGCATAATTACCGCCGACGCGGTCATACTCATTGCCCACTGTATAGGCGAGGAAATCAGCGATATTAACGCTGTTTCATAGCCCATCATTGGTAATTCCGCAAGAAAATATCCTACTGTAACAATAATTAACGCGGCAATCCCACCTATTATGAAATGCTTAACATCAATATGTCGGTACACAATTTTTCCGATAACAAATCCCATAATGCCCTTTATAATAAGCGTAGGTATACAAAATTCAGGAAAGCCTGAAATAAGGTCCGCAAGGCTGTGTCCAACCGCTCCCACAATTGCTCCAGCCGCTGGTCCCAGCAACATTGCCGCCGCGTATATTATACAATCGCCGAAATGCACATATCCGGCTCCTATAGGAATCTTTGGTACAATTGTCAGCACACATGCCAACGCCGCCAGCATAGCTGTTCTTACAAATTTTTTTGTATTCATTTCCACCACTCCTACATTTCAATTATCTTCTTCTCGTTTAATGACTTTCTCACATCTATCAATCTCTGATTTTCTGAACCTCTGAATTTCAGTCTAAGATTTTTCTTTTCCTCAATAAATCTGCCATCAACAAGCACATCAACAAGCTCCAGCAGTGGTCCAGCAGACTTCTTCAGCTCTTCAAAAAGAAAACCGCTGTAGCACCATATTGTCTTGTTTGGGAAATGCTCTCTTACCGTACGCAGAATATTTAGTACCGTTTCCCTGTTTTCAGGCTCAAACGGTTCTCCCCCAAGCACACTGAAGCCCTCTATATACTCTTTATCAAGCGCTTCAAGCAGTTCATTCATATCATTTTTCCCAAACGGATTTCCGTATTCAAAATCCCACGCTTCACTGTTAAAGCACCCCTTACAATGATGTCTGCATCCGCTGACAAAAAGCGAAACCCTGACTCCTGGGCCGTTAGCCACATCATATTTTTTTATTGCCGCATAATTCATTATAGCCGCCTTTCTCACACCTGCAAGAATATATTAAAAATCTGAGAACGCCGCAGGATATAATCCTTCGGCACTCATTCTATATCTTCTTTATTTTATAAATGAAGTACTCTGCTTTTTATTTCACTTGTTTTACCTGTATTCCAGAAATTCTCTCCAAGATATCCGCAGGTACGGCGCGTAACATTAAGTTTATTTCGATTTTTATTATGACATTGAGGGCATTCCCATTCCATGTCATCATTAATAATAATCTCACCGTCAAAACCACATTCCTGACAATAATCGGATTTTGTATTAAACTCACCATACTGTATATTATCATAGATATATTTTACAAGTGTTTCTAACGCCTCCGGATTATTCTGTACATTAGGAATCTCCACATAAGAAATTGCTCCGCCCAGTGAAATATTCTGAAACTCACTTTCAATATCAAACTTGTCAAACGCGCTTATATTCTCACGCACATCAACATGGTATGAGTTTGTATAATAGCCTTTATCGGTAACGTTTTCTATAACACCGTGTTTCGCGCGGTCAATCTTCGCGAACCGATAACACAGCGTTTCTGCCGGCGTCCCGTAAAGAGCGAAACCAATATTAGTTTTTTCCTTCCATTCATTAACCTTATCACGCATATGACACATTACTTTCATGGCAAACTCCTTGCCTCTGCCGTTTGTCTGACTTTCACCTGTCATAAGATATGTAAGCTCATAAAGACCTATATATCCAAGAGATATTGATGAATATCCGCCGTGCAGATATCTGTCAATCGTTTCTCCCTTTTTAAGACGCGCGATAGCGCCATACTGCCAGTGTATTGGACTGACATCCGATAATGTGCCTTCAAGGGCTTTATGCCTGCACATGAGCGCCTCATAGCATATATTAAGCCTTTCATCAAACAGTTCCCAAAATTTATCCTCGTTCCCCGCGGCAATGATACCTATTTGCGGAAGGTTAATACTGACTACACCCTGATTAAAACGCCCCTCCCACTTATACTCCCCGTTTTTGTCCTTCCACGGAGCAAGGAATGAGCGACAGCCCATAGGCCCGAATACATTTTCTTCATAATTTTCACGCATTTTCTTTGCGGAAATATAATCAGGATACATTCTCTTTGCACTGCATTTTACAGCCAGTCTTGTTACATAATCATATTTGCCGCCCTTTAGACAGTTATTTTCGTCAAGCACATACACAAGCTTCGGGAACGCCGGCGTTACATATACCCCCTGCTCATTTTTTATTCCTTCCAAACGCTGACGCAAAATTTCTTCAATAATTTTTACATTTTCGTCAATATATTCATCATTCTCATCAATATGTAAAAACAGAGTTACAAAAGGTGACTGCCCGTTTGTTGTCATAAGCGTGTTAATCTGATACTGAATAGTCTGAACACCAGATTTCAGCTCATCGGCCACACGCATTTCCACTATTTTATTTATATCTTCATCACTCAGAATACCGGTAAACTTTTTCTGTGTTTCCTTAAGAAATTTATCATGACTTTTCCTTAGGTATTTGCCCAAATGCGCTATGTTTACCGACTGACCGCCATACTGATTACTCGCAACCGCAGCAATAATCTGAGTTGTGACAGTACATGCCACTTGAAAGCTCTTCGGCGACTCAATCAGCTTTCCGTTCATTACAGTACCGTTGTCAAGCATATCCTTAATATTAATCAGACAGCAGTTAAAAATCGGCTGAATGAAGTAATCCGCGTCATGAAAGTGAAGTACACCATTCTCATGCGCCATAGTGATATGCTCCGGCAGCAACAGCCGTTTTGTAACATCTCTTGAAACCTCTCCGGCAATATAATCACGCTGTGTTGAAGCATGCGCCGTATTCTTGTTTGAATTTTCTTCCGCAAGCTCCTTGTTTTCATTTCTGATAAGCTTAAGGATAGATTCATCTGTTGTATTTGATTTTCTCAAAAGACTGCGCTGATATCTGTAAATCATATACTTCTTCGCAAGCACATACTTGTTATGGCCTACAAGAGTTTTTTCTATTATGTCCTGAATCATTTCAACAGGTATAACGTCTCCTGTTGTCTTTTCAACATTCTCAATAGCTTCATAAATAAGCTCCTCATTTGCTTTCTGAGAATTTTCAACCTCTACATTCGCCTTCTTAATTGCAGCAGTTATTTTATCCGCCTCATATGTAACAATCCGGCCATCACGCTTTTGTACCTTCATAGTCCCTTCCCTTTCTTCAATACACCATATATTGTGGTTACAGCCCATGACAGGCCGAAAAAAATCTGCACTATACACGCGTATATCTATTGTTACTGCGTTTCAAGTGCAAATGTATCCTTATGCCATCCACAATATTTTGTGCTTCAGGCCTTTATCCTTACCAATATCTTGTAGATAATTATAACACAAGCAGTCAATAAATTCAATCTGTTTTTCCTTACAAAATTAATACATTCCAGCAACATAAACGTTACATTTGTCATATTTATGTAATATCCCAAAAAAAATAACGTATTATTTTATCTGACAACACGTTATTTCTTATCTTTCTTTTAAACCAATAAATATCCAGTTTTGTCACGAAAACTTCCCATAATAATTATTATTAAGTCAATAATTATTCCAATTCCTCAAATGCCAATAGTAAACAAATATAAAATTCCTGTACCGACCTTTACCGGCTTAAAATCTGTATGCGCCTGACCAACTAATGAAAATACAAATCACCTTATTCTTATGAATAACCAGCATACCTTCATTCTAATTAGTATTGACATTAGATTTTGTATTGGTAATATTAAATTCCGTAACTAATGATACTTTCGATGAGTTTTTATTTTTATCAAAAACCTCATCTAAATCATTTTTACAGTACCTCTTTCCTTTTATTTCCACGAGACGCTCGTTACGGAATGACCTGCCACAATATGCACACATAACTACAGCTTCAAAACTTTCATAATGTATACAATTTGTTTTTCATTCTCTCACTTTTCGTTTTTAATAAAATATGCGATATTGTCCACGCCTATCTTTGCAATAATTAATAACAACACAATAAATATGAAGCATATACACATTATCCCTATATACATAACCATACCCATATTAATAAAATTCATATTCGAAAAATCTATAACAGATGCCTGCATACTTCCTAATACTAAAGCTGCTATCACTGTCACAATCAAGCCTATAACCCCTACTGCAAGCATAGCTAATAAGAGATAGAAAATGGATTTTTTCTTCATTTTTCTGCTCCTTATAAAAATTTATATTAAAATTATATATTATTTTCAGCTAAATGTCAATAGTAATAGATAAACATTTAGTTATCACTGTCTTTATCCGTTCATATATTACTTATATAATGAACATACTACATATAGCAATCATAAGAGGTATAAGGTTGAAACAAAAATCAAATAAAGAAAAATATAATACAGAAAAAAAAGGCATGGCAAACAGACCATCGTTAAATGGTCAAAAAGATTTGCATAA
>CAJUFV010000139.1 GCA_910585795.1 uncultured Clostridia bacterium
AACTTATGAATTTTATTTATTCGTTCAAGATGCCGGCCTCCCTGAAATTGTGCTTCAAGATATGTATCAACAATCATATTAGCCTTTTCCCTGCCTGTAACACGTCCGCCGAGACATATTATATTTGCATTGTTATGCTCCTTAGCCATCTTTGCGCTAAACACGTCAGAGCACAAAGCAGCTCTTATTCCCTTAAATTTATTCGCTGCCATTGATATTCCTATTCCTGTTCCGCAAATAAGAATTCCGCATTCATATCTACCGCCAAGCACTTCCTCGCATACAGGCTTCGCGCAGTCAGGATAATCAACACTGTCCTCATTATAAACGCCAAAATCCCTAACCTTTATTCCTCTATCCTCAAGATGTTTAATTATGTGTCCCTTTAGTTCAAATCCACCATGGTCGCTTCCTATTGCTATCATTCTTTATTTTCTCCTTTTTGTTTCTCTTCAAATTCTCTTTCCGCTTGGGATTTCTTTATATAATACGGCTTCATTTCCAAATATGACTGTGTTTCGCCGCGTTTTGCCTTGTCTATTGCCACCGCCGCAACCGATGATGCTCTTGAATTTAAAACTGCTCCGTGCGGAAAAATAGCATGTTCCCCCAGCTTCTCTACAATATATTCCTTATGCACGGGCACACCGTCACCCACAAATATAGTATCTAGAAACTCTCCGCAGCTTTCCACACATTCTTCAATTGTTATTCCCTCAGGCTCGCCGATTTCCTTAAAGCCCTCATCCCAAATATAGCTTGCTGTAAAAACATTATTTCTGCGCGCATCCATAATAGGCACTATTATGTGTTCAGCATGCGGCACATTATAAGCAAGAGCCTCAAGCGTACCCACACTTACAACTCTTTTATCCGCCGCATGCGCAAGCGCCTTAGCAGTCTCAACTCCTATTCTAAGCCCGGTAAAAGAACCCGGCCCCACAGCCGCCGCAAATATATCAATATCATAAACTGTCAATTCTAAATCCGATAAAAGCTGCTCTATCATCGGCATTATTTTTTGAGAATGAGTTTTTTTATGATTTAAAGTATACTCGCCAATAAGCAGCTCATCCTCCATTACCGCGGCTGTCGCCGCATTTGAAGATGTATCTATTGCAAGAACTCTCATTATCCCATCTCCTGTATATCTATCATTCTATAATTATCACCTTTGTCATAATCCTGCGAAATAGTAATATCATATCTTTTTTCGGGCAAAATATCCTCTATTCTCTGCGGCCATTCAATCACGCTGACCCCATTGCCATACACATATTCCTCATATCCTATCTCATACATCTCGTCACTATCCGCTATACGGTATACATCAAAATGATACAAGGGCAGCGTACCGCTATACTCATTTACTATTGTGAATGTAGGACTTGTAATATGCGTATCTATACCAAGTCCTATTGCCAATCCCTGAACAAAGGCTGTCTTTCCGGCACCCAAATCTCCATACATGCACAACACATCCCCCTCACGCAGACTTAACGCAAATGCTGAGGCAATATTCTGTGTTTCTTCATAACTGTTTGAAATATATTTCATAGCCATATCCTGTTAAAATAATCCCGTTATTTTTCCATCCGTATCAACATCAATATTATTCGCGGCCGGTACCTTTGGAAGTCCAGGCATAACCATAATATCACCTGTCTCTGCCACAATAAATCCGGCTCCGTTTGATATTCTTACATTACTTACAGTTATTTCAAAATCCCGCGGTCTGCCGATAAGCTTTGGATTATCAGAAAGAGAATACTGCGTCTTTGCCATACATACAGGCTTTTTATCAAGTCCCAATTCCTCAAGCCTTTTTATCTGCTTATTGGCTTTTACACTATAATTTACAGCTTTTCCGCCATAAATTTTTGTTACAACAGCCAATATTTTTTCTTTTATTGATAAACTATCATCATATATCTTTTTATTCTTAGTTTTTTGAGCTTCCGCAGCGCTGACAACTTTTTCCGCCAGGTCTATTCCGCCTTCACTGCCCTTTGAAAAAACCTCACTAAGCGAACAATCAGCTCCAAGCGCCTGACAATGTTCTATAATCATATTAAGCTCATCATCACTGTCTGTATCAAAACGGTTTACAGCTACCACGACAGGCAAACCGAATAATTTCATATTTTCAATATGCTTTTCCAGATTTACGATACCTCTTTCAAGAGCGCTTATATCAGGCTTTTTCAGCTCATCCTTAGATACTCCGCCATTATATTTCAACGCGCGTACCGTTGCCACAATTACAACCGCGTCAGGACTTATTCCGGCCATACGGCATTTTATATTCATGAACTTTTCCGCGCCCAAATCCGCGCCGAAGCCTGCCTCTGTAATTGTGTAATCCGACAGCTTCATTGCCAGCCTAGTCGCTCGGACACTATTACAGCCATGAGCAATATTCGCAAATGGTCCTCCATGAATAAAGCATGGAGTATGCTCAAGAGTCTGCACAAGATTAGGCTTTATGGCATCCTTCAAAAGCGCGGCCATTGCTCCCTGCGCATTCAAATCAGCCGCTTTCACAGGCGCGCCGTTTCGGCTATATCCTATTATAATATCGCCCAGACGTTTTTTTAAATCATCCATATCAGACGCAAGACATAAAATCGCCATCACCTCTGACGCCACTGTTATCATAAAGCCGTCCTCACGGGGGACTCCATTAATTTTACCGCCCATACCAATAACAATATTACGAAGAGCCCTGTCATTTGTATCCACAACACGCTTCCACGCAATATTGGCAACATCTATATCCAATGCATTCCCCTGATGAATATGATTATCTATCATTGCTGACAACAAATTATTCGCGGCCGTTATAGCATGCATATCTCCGGTAAAATGCAGATTGATATCCTCCATCGGAACAACCTGACTATATCCGCCTCCGGCCGCACCGCCTTTTAATCCCATAACAGGTCCCAAAGAAGGTTCACGAAGCGCGAGAGAGCATTTTTTACCGAGCTTTGTCATAGCATCGCCTAGACCAATTGTTGTTGTAGTCTTACCTTCTCCGGCAGGAGTAGGATTTATAGCAGTCACAAGAATAAGCTTTCCGTCATTATTATTTCTGACCCTGTTCCATAATGCTTCTGACATTTTAGCCTTATATTTACCGTAATATTCAAGCTCGTCCTCTTTAATGTCAAGCAAAGACGCTATATCACGGATATGTCTCATTTTTGCTTTCTGAGCAATTTCAATATCTGACAACATCGCAATACCTCCCCAAAATACTTATATAAAGTGAAATAGAGCTGAATTCGGCACCATAACTACCGGCATATATCCAGCTCTTAAAATACATTATTTATATTATTAATTATTGTTAAAATAACCTCTATCTTCGCGAACCTTACGAAGCAGCAGGTCAAGACGATGCTCAACATCATTAAGAATATCATCAACATACTGGTCTGTATCTGTTTTTATTTCAACAGATTTCTGCTGAGCGGCGTTTACAAGCTCATTAGCCTGTTCATATGCGCACTTTGTGATTTCATGCTCGTCAATAAGCTGCATTTGAGTTTCTTCAGCATTCTTCTGGATTGCCTCCGCTCTGTTTTCAGCTTCAGAAAGAATTCTTTGTCTTTCTTCCTTTACCCATTTAGCTTCCTTAAGCTCGTCAGGATATACAAGACGAATTTCCTGAATATAATCTAAAAGCTCGTCCTTGTCAACCATAACCTTACCGGTCAGAGGAACCGCCGAAGCTTTTTCAATAGTCTCCTCCAGCATGTCGACAATTTCCATGATATCCATATCCATATCCATTTTCTTCAATCCTTTCGTCTTACTTATACTTTGATTTAATCGCTTCTATTATACCACATGGGACAAGTCCCGTGAGGTCGCCGTGAAATCCCGCCAACTCCCGTACCATACTTGAACTGATATACGAATACTTTGTATTTGTCATCATAAACATAGTTTCGTATTCCGGATTAAGCGCCTTATTTAGAAGCGCCATCTGAAACTCATATTCAAAGTCAGCAACGGTGCGCAGTCCTTTCACAATAACAGTAGCTTTTTTACTTTTTGCAAAATCCACCAGTAAGCCCGTGAAAGAATCAACCTCCACATTGTCAAGATGCCCCGTCACCTGACTTATCATCTCCACTCTTTCCTCAGCAGTAAAGAGCGGCTGTTTGCTTACATTACTGAGCACTCCGACCACCAGCTTATCATACAGACGGCTCGCGCGTTCTATAATATCAAGATGTCCGTTTGTAATAGGGTCAAAGCTTCCAGGATAAACTGCAATTCTCATTAGTTTTTCTTCCCTCCCGGTATTATACCGGCACCTTACTCTTCCTTGGAGGAGTTGTCCTTCTTTTTATAGACAGTAATGTATGTCCTGCCGTATTTTCTTTGTCTGTACATATCCAGTCCCTTCACCACATCATGAAAATCAGTCCCGTCACTTTCAAGTACAACTATACCGTTTTCAGAGAGAATATTGTTTCTGACTATCCCTGTTAATGCAGATTCAATAAAATCTTTGTTATACGGCGGGTCAAGAAAAATTACATCAAACTTTTCCTTTGTCTCTTCAATATAGTCAAAGCATGACATATTCAATATCTCACAGCTTTCAGTAAACTGAAGCGACATAACATTTTTACGGATAATATCAACAGAACGCTTGTCCTTATCTATACAGACAGCTCTTTTTGCGCCTCTTGATATTGCCTCAAGGCTCAATGCGCCGCTTCCGGCAAACATATCAAGACACACAGCATCGGGTACAAAGCTCTGTATGAGATTAAATACAGACTCTTTTACTCTGTCCGTAGTAGGACGAATATCATCTCCATCAAACTCATAGAGCTTATGTCCCCGTCTTATTCCTGATATTATCCTCATACATTAACCTCCGTGCAATCTATTATATTCTATCCTAATTTTTACAAAAGGTCAACAATGTAACTGTATTTTTTTTAAAATTACATAAAATCTCAAAGGATTTGTAAAGGTTTTGATACATTGTATACATTAAAACAGCCGTTTCGACATCAAGCGTCAATATCCTCAGTGAAGTCCGGAAGATTAGCTCCCCTTACATACTGATTATCCGGAACTGGTATTTTTTCATCCATTTCAGGACCTATATAGAAGCTTGTTTGTGTACACTGGTTATACGCGGTATTTTGAAAAGCAACACTCAGACGGTATACGCTGTCATGCATAAATGTATAAAATTTATGATTTGTCACATCTGTCGTTGTATAAATGCGAAGCTCCGTATCATCTTCATTTCTCCACACGGCTTCTTCTCTCCAGTCACCCAGTATATCAGCCTGAATACACGGAGTACCTTTTTTCCAGTTATTGGATAAGGTTCCTTTTGGATCAAGTATTGTTACAAGTTTATTGTTTTCATAATCCCATTTATAAATTTTCGGGTATCCCACACTTTTCGCATCATCAAATTCATGGTCAAGAAGCTCACGTATAAGGTCACCGTCCCACCATATCGCAAAGTCTATCGACTCAGGACCATGCTCATTTATCATCTCGCCATCCATCGTAAATATACCGTCGTCCATTACCCAGCACTGATTTCCGACATATCTTGGGTCAATCTTCGCGCATAAGCCTCTAGTTGTGTCACGGCCGGTATACTTGCCCCACTTAATTTCTCCGGTAGCAGGGTCACGTACTTCATAGCCGTACTCAGCATGCTCATGCTCATGAATCTGAAAGAAATCAAGATTTGGCGTATTCGGTGTAAAATTACCCAGATTCATGCAGTCTCCATGCTCAAGACCAGTTGAATAAATACCTGTACCGTCATGGTCTACAGCCATAGCTCCGTATACAATCTCGTCCAGTCCATCGCCGTCTATATCGCCGACACCCAGATTATGATTACCCTGATTTGTATATTCTATATTCTGTTCTTTATTGGCAAGGAATTTCCATCTCTTTACCAGCTTATTATCTATCACATCATACGCCACAAGCACTGTAGGACAGCCATGGTCATAATATCCTCTGCACATTACCACACTTGGATTTTCTCCGTCCAAATAAGCCACGCACGCAAGAAAACGGTCCACCCTGTTTCCCCAGTTATCACCCCATTCAATAACATTTCCGCGCGGCGGGTCATACTCAACCGTATCCATAATTTCACCGGTTTCACCGTTAAACAGGGTTAAGTACTCAGGGCCTTCAATAATAAAGCCGTCTTTATTTCTGTAATCAGCATTTTTATCGCCGATTATGTTTCCCTTACCGTCCATTGAACCATCAGCAGTCTTACATACAAGCTCCGCCTTGCCGTCATTGTTAAAATCATATACCATAAACTGCGTATAGTGCGAACCGCTTCGTATATTCCTTCCCAAATTAATTCTCCACAGCTTTGTACCGTCAAGCTTATATGCGTCAAGCAGACACTCCCCAGTATAGCCCTTGTGTGAATTATCCTTACCGTTAGCATCCCATCTCAGTATAATTTCATACTCACCGTCACCGTCCAAATCAGCCACAGACGCGTCATTAGCTGTATACGGATACGATTTACCGAACGGGTCAACATAATTTTCAGGCTTGTCAAGAGGTATGGATAAATACGGAGCATCAACAACATTGACTGTTACTCCCGTTTTTTCAGCTTTATTGCCCTTTACAGCTTTAATAGTATATACATCCTCCGCTTTTCCGTCTCTGTCCAAGTAATTCGTAGAATCAGTTATAATATCCGAAACTCTAGCACCGTTGCGAAGCACAATAAAGTTTATATCCTGAGCATATTCATAGGCGTTTAGTCTCCAGCTTAAAAACACACCGTTATCGGTTTTCATAGCCACAGCCCCGCGCGAAAGAGTTTCCATTTTACGCTTCTTCGGTTTTGCCTCCATATCTATAGTAACCTCGCCGCGCTTGGAAATACCGCTGGTTGTAACCGCTTCAACCGCATATATAAACGGTACATTTGTTACCACCTTATCATCAATAAAATTATTGACCTTTGTATGTCCTATATACTTATAAATTCCGTAAGGCGCTTTCTGATAAATATTATACCATACCGCCTCTTTCATATCATCCCAGATAAGCGTGACGGAATTCGGCGTCTCACGCGCGTCTAAACCCGTTATCTTGCTTTCACACTTATTGCCGTCAACCACTCTTACATTCAGCTTTTGATTATTTTCAGTACAGAATTTCTGCGCGTATAAACCGCATACTATATATTCAAATTCATCGCACAGCATAACATCTTCGTCAGTAAATTCCTCAGCAATAACGTCCGCCATTTTTTCAATTTCATTATTTTTCGGATTTCTGCGCGATACTCTATACCCTATTACTCCATCAGATTTATCCCATGAAAGACGCACCGCAGTCTTGTCACGCCTTGCTGTGACATCCGCTTTAAGTCCAGTCAGGGCAATATCTCTTTTTGCGGCTATATCAATACTGTTAAGACAGGTATGTCTGCCCTTTTCAAAAACAAACTCCATTTTACCGCTGCTAACTGTTACAGGGAACACCTTTTCTATAACCTTATTACAGCTTACCCATACTCCGTGTCTTTCATTGTTTACGCTGTAAAAGGTCATAACGTCACCTTCATCGTCATAATCACCCGTTGAGACTCTTACCGTATACTCGCCATTTTCCAGAGCCACAGTAAATGTATTTTCATCCATAAACAGAAAATCTCTATTAAGCCCCTTATCACCAACAGTTCTTTCATCCGCCTTCGCCTCACGCTGAAGGCCAAATTCTTTTTCCGGCGCATAAAGTGTTTTACCGGTAATCTTTATGTAACCGTCGACAGGTGTTTTTTTACCAAAGTCAAAGCTCACTTCTCTCATAAACTCATATCCCTCTCTAAAATACATTATATATTTAGATTATACACCAAAACTAAAAAATAATAAAGAGTTTTTAGAGATATTTTCTAATTTTTTTCAAAATTATTCCAATTCATCAAGACTTTTAAATACAAACCCTTCATTTTTAGCGTAATTTATTATATCCTCAAGCGCGTTAGCGTTATCTGACGACACCGCGTGCAGAAGTAATATAGCGCCGTCATGCAGATACGGCGTTACCTGACTGAACGCATGCTCTGCTCCCTGCTGCGCGTTTATATCCCAGTCCTTATACGCAAAGCTCCATAGAATTGTTTTATATCCCATATCCTGAGCAACAGAAAGGACTCTTTCACTATATTCTCCCTCCGGCGGACGCATATACTTCATGCTCACTCCATACATTTCCTCGCATGCTTTATTTAAGTCATTTAGTTCCTGCTGTACAGCTTCCACTGACTGTTTAGGTAAATTCGGATGATTTACTGTATGATTTCCGACAATATGACCATTATCAATCATACGCTGTACAAGCTCCTGCTGATTTTCAAGATACGGCCCTGTCACAAAAAATGCCGCCGGTGTTTCTGTTTCCTCAAGAATATCAAGAATTTTTGACGTATATCCGTTTTCATAACCTTCGTCAAAGGTCAGATACAGTACTTTTTGTCCCCTGTCATCAATATAATAGCAGTCATATTTGTCCATTAACTGCTTCTGAGCGCTGGTTATCTCCGGAGGTGCGCCTTTTTTACGTACAAATCCCCATCCTGTACCTTCACCGTTTAACTGCTCATAAGATGCTTTCGGCGCGTCTGTGCCAGGCATATCCGTATTCACAGTATCTGTCGGCGTATCTGTATTCATAGTGTCCCTCGCCGCTGTACATGAGCTTAACAGCATCGTCGCGCACAGCAACAGTACAATAAATTTTTTCATTATAAATCTTCCTTTCTTGAAAAATAATTAAATTTTGTCGAATTATACTTTTTTTACATTAA
>CAJUFV010000140.1 GCA_910585795.1 uncultured Clostridia bacterium
CAAATAATATCACTCCTAAAATTCCTCTTGCTATATATTATATAACATTATTCGATTTTAAGCAATATTTTTATACTTTTTTCGATATTTTTTGCAGTAAATAAAAGTTAAAAAATATTTTATTACCAATATTGACTTTAAAAGTTTTTTATGCTATAATAAAATAGCTGTTTAAAAAGTGAAGATATACCGGGATGTGGCTCAGTTTGGTAGAGCACTACGTTCGGGACGTAGGGGCCGCAGGTTCAAATCCTGTCATCCCGACCATAATTTTAAATGCACAATGGCTGTCCGTTGTGCATTTAAAATATTTAGTCATACCGGGGTGTAGCGCAGGTGGTAGCGCACTTGACTGGGGGTCAAGGGGCCGCAGGTTCAAGTCCTGTCACTCCGACCAAAACCGCTTGAAATCAAGGTTTCAAGCGGGTTTTTTGATGTCTTTTACAGAAATTGGTGCGTCCTTGATTTTTGATGAAAAATTCACTAATCAAGAGGTGTCAAAAAATGAAAATTTCAATGAAAACAAACACAAGCGTGGCAGAATATTTTGAGGATTTTCTGCTTGCCAAAAGAGCGCAAGGAACAGCAGATAAAACCATTCAAAGTTACAATTATCACTTTAATGCTGTCAAGCGACATTTAGATGTAAATGTTCCAATAGAAGAATGGAACAAAAGTAAATTAAATGCAATGATAAACAGTATGCGTATATCTGGACTTGCGACTAATTCCATAAGCAGCTATGTCAGAACGCTAAAATCCTTCTTTTCTTGGTGTAATGAAGAAGGAATAACTAATCTGAATATGCCGCGATATAAGAGCGAAGAAACAGTAAAAGAAACATATTCAAATAACGAACTCCAGAAGCTACTCAAAAAACCGAATTTGCGAAAATGTAACTTTGCCGAATATCGGTCTTGGGTTATTGTAAATCTGCTCTTAAACAACGGCTGCCGCGCTGCTACAATACGCAACATACAAAATCAAGATGTGGACTTGGATAATCAAGTAATATACTTGCGGCATACGAAAAATAAAAAAGCGCAAGTAATACCGCTATGCAGCGAACTATGTTCTATCATTAGAGAATATATGCGCGTTCGTGGCGGCGAGGACAGCGCATATTTGTTCCCGAACGAAAGCGGCGAACAACTGAAAGAATACGCGCTCCGAAGCAGCATAGCAAGGTATAACAACAGGCGCGGTGTCCAAAAGACAAGCATACATTCGTTTCGTCATACTTTCGCGCGGAAATATCTTGTTGACTGCGGAGGTAATGCGTTTACGCTGCAACGGTTATTAGGTCATTCCACGCTTGATATGACTAAACATTACTGTGCTATATTTGACGCGGATATTGTAAAGAATTATGATAACTTTTCACCATTGGCGCAATTAAAATCTAACGCTAATAAGATTAAAATGGATAGAAATAAAACAAGGTAAATCAATTTGGAACAAATCGGAACAAAACAGATTACAACGGATAGAAACGGAACAAATTAAAATAAGGTAGTCAAAAGAATAACTTTGACTACCTTTTATTATTTAGTATTTGCTTTGTATCTTTTCTATGTGCTTCTGGAAATCGTCAACCACATTTTGAGGACTTTCTATTACTGCGCGATTACCAAATCCGCAAATCCAACCGAAAAATTGTGGACTTACCTCTACATCTGCAACAACTTTAAAATGGTTTTTATCATCTACCATATAAAAAACATCTGTTCCAAATCTTTCTACAACAGTATCAAGCAGCGGATTTATAAAGCGCATTGTAACCTTTTCTTTTGTGCCGCCATACATACCAAAAGTGCGGCGCGTGTATGTAGTTAAATCAATGTTTTTGAAAACATCTTCACCTTCTCTTGGAGCGTCAAGAAGTTTTAAATCTTTCATACGGTCAATGCGATATGTGCGGAATTTTTGTTCTTTGTCGGCAAATGCCAGAAGGTAATAGTTGCCGTCATTTATAAGCAGCTTATAAGGACTTACAATATATGTATTGCCTTTTCTGCGTTCCACTTGCTGCATATCACTGATAGAATATTTAAGGTATTTAAAGCTGATTTTCTGCGGCGTGTGCGGCTTGCCGTCCTGCTTCTTCGCCATAGCTGAATTGATGTTGCTTATAATTTGCATTGTTCCCTTTTGCTTGGATTTAACTCTATCCTCCAGAAAAACATCTGCTTGTAAATCTTCGGCTTGATGAACGCTGCAAAATTCGCCTAATGTATTTATTATATTTTCCGCTTGATTTTTTGAAATGAATTTAGCAGCATAAACGCATTGAGCCAGAAGCCGCAAATCGTCAAATTCAAATTGCCTTGACATTAGTGTATTGTATTTACTGCCTTGCCGCGATTCTATATCCATTCCGAATACATCGCGCAAAAGTCGTATATCTCTGTTTATGCTGCGGCTTTTTGCAGATATGCCGCAATCATCTTTTAAATAGTCTATAATATCGCCTATGGTTAAAGAGTGGTTTTCGTCTGAATTTTCAAGAAAGTATTGCGCTATGTATAAGATTTTTAGCTTTTGATTTTCTGATTTTGGCATTGTGTGTACTCCGTTCCGTATAATGATAAGTTAATAATATCATTTCTGTTGGATATTTACAATAACTTATATTAAAAAAATTTACGCGGAGCGGAAAACCATTAGAGCAAAAAGCTATTGATTTATGGATAGATTATGATATAATATTATTGTCCGAAAGGGCACTACCACAAATTTAATTATCATATTGTTTTCACATTATGATACCAACATTTTTAATAACTTTTTGGATATTCGATTGAGGATATTCTTTTTTGGTGTGTAGAACAATGGTTCGTGTTGCAAAAAACGCAGGCTTTTCATATTGAAATACCGTTGTTCTAAAAAGCTTTTAAAAGTGTGTTTCATATTGATAATTAAATGTGTGGTAGCATTAAAAATCAAGCCGCGTTTTTGTGCGTGGTATTGGATTTTTGATACCACGCATTTTTTATTGCGTGAAAATATCTTATATAACAAGGTGGTGGTTTTATGTTTTCAGTAATAGTCTTGTTTTCTCTTGGTTCTGAAAATGGATTGTAGCAATATACAATTAAAATTATTATTATCAATAACAAGAAGAAAGGAATTTGATTATGGAAGCTTTAATTGTTATATTAAGTATTTTATTATTGGCGGCTATAATAGCAATACATTATTATATTGCATCGGAGTTTTACTTAGCAGCAATAAGAAAAGGCTATAATGAGAAAAAATATTTTTGGATACCGTTTCTGTTTGGCATAGCCGGTTGGCTCTTAATTGTAGCATTGCCTGTTAAAGAGTATCCGGAAGAAGAGTATTCGGAAGAAGAGTATTCGGAAGAAGAGTATTCGGAAGAAGAGTTAAAACAAAAGCCGAAAAAACAAACAGAACAAGAAATCGAGATTATCCGAAATGTAGCAAAACATGTAGATGGTTTATATATAAAAAGTATATCAAACACCGATCTTAAAACAACAGAATGCTCCATAGAAATAAACGGTGTTAACTATTCATCATCTGATTGGATTGCGGATGGTAAAATTCAATGGTTTGCGGTAGATAATAAAATATCATATGGCATTAAGGATAAGACAAAAAATGCACCATATACGCTTAAATTTGAGTTGGTTGAAACAGGAATCAATGTAACAGGTTTTCCTGACGATTTATACAACGGTTTATATATTAAACAATAATTATCTACACAAAGGCAGCGTTTGCGTTGCCTTTTGTGTTTCCTCAAATATTTACTTGCGGCTGCGGCTATGTGATATAAAAAGGCGCGTTGCGCGGCGGCGAACCCAACACAAAAGAAACCATATAGGGGGGCGTATATTTCGGGCAGCTGAACAAAACGCGCCTTTTAGCTGCCTTGCGCGGTTTATTTCCGCACTAAATCAATATAAAATTTCCGCAAGCATTTTTGGACAAAGTTTTTCAATGTGTCCACTACAATTTTTATATATTACTGAGAGATACAACAATATTATATCTCTTAAAAATATAAAATAATGGAGTGATAATAATTGAATAAAACCAAAACTATAAGTTTTCGTGTTGATGAAAACACATACAATACCTATTCCGCATTGGCTGCCAGAAGCAGACGCAAATTAGGCGATTACATCCGCTTACTTCTGGAGGAAACAATACAACAAAAAGGCGGTGCGCGTAGTGGCTTTTGAAAATGAATTTTTGCGCGATAAGGTAAAAGGCAAATGCGGCGAATAGATAGTATTTGACTATTATTGCGGTTTAGGCTGCAATATTATTGATGTTAGCGAAGATAAGGAATATTAGCAGCAGGATATTGATTTTTTAATTAACGGTATTGGCTATGAGGTAAAAACACAAACTTGCGTTTAGGAAAATAAAATCTGTATTGAACTGACCGCAAATATGGAAAGAAATTATAACGGTTGGTTTTATACCACTTCCGCATAGTACCTTGTTTTTGTTGATAAGGACAACGGAATTTTATATAAAATCCGTACAGAAGATTTGCGCGAATATTATTATAAAAATAAACAGAATATCGCGGAGCGGAAACAAGATAACGCCTATAAAACAAGCATTATTGCGTTTATTCCAATAGAGGAATTAAAAG
>CAJUFV010000141.1 GCA_910585795.1 uncultured Clostridia bacterium
AGATATACATGGATTGTGGAGTTTATAAGTATCATCCGCATGTGTAATCCCCAGAGCCGCCACAGCATTTTTTCCGTCTCCTCCCATTATTTTAGGAGCGATATAGAGCTGTACTTTATTGACAATACCTGACTTTAAAGCGCTTGCGTGAATATGCGAACCGCCCTCGATAAGTATGCTGTCAAACTGCATTTTTCCAATAAGCTTTATGAGATAGCTTAAATCAATGTATCCGGATTTTGGCGGGACTTCCAGGAGATGCGCGCCGGCGCTTTTCAGCTCGTGCATTTTTTCTGGTGCTCCGGAAACATATGCTATATATGTGGGAATATCTTTGGCTGTTTTAATAAGTTTTGAGTCTAAAGGTATACGCAGCTTGGTGTCACATATTATACGTATGGGATTTGACGGATTAGCGGTTCTGCAATTAAGCATTGGGTCATCATCAATGACCGTGTTTATCCCTGTAAGTATAGCTGATACGCGTTTTCTGGTTTCGTGTGTATGCGCGCGTGATTTTTCGTTTGTAATCCATTGTGAATTACCCGTACATGAAGCGATTTTTCCGTCAGCCGTTATTGCCGCTTTCATTATTACATACGGAGTTTTTGTTGTAATATAATGAAAAAAAATGTCATTTAAAGCATCGCATTCTGTTTTTAGAAAATTCTCGGCTATATTAACTCCATTTTCTTTTAAATTAGCTATGCCTTTGCCGGTTACAAGCGGATTAGGGTCGGATGAACCTACGTAAACCTTTTTGATACCGCTTGAAATAATCGCTTCTGTGCAAGGAGGTCTTTTTCCGTAGTGACAGCAGGGCTCAAGTGTTACGAACATATCAGCGCCGGCAGGTGATTCACAGCAGTTAGCCAGCGCATCGCGCTCGGCGTGTGCTTCGCCGTATTTTGCATGATAACCTTCTCCGATAATTTTGCCGTTTTTTACAATAACAGCGCCGACAAGTGGATTGGGATTTACAAATCCAATACCTTTTTTCGCAAGCTCAATTGCCCGATGCATATATTTTTCCATAAAAAAATCACCTCGAACAGCTTCGGGGTGACAAATTACCTGACGCGACACAGTATCTTCTCCCATCCGGACTTTACCGTCGGTTTCGGAATTACACCGAATCAGCCGCTATATACGGCTCACGGACTTATGATAACAATATCAATCACCGCCGATTATGAATTTCACATACCCCGAAGATAAATTTTATTATACAGATATATTACACCTAAAGCCAGTTCTTGTCAATAGTTTTTAAAAATAATTTTACTTATCGTTATAAATTCTTATATAAATATATTGAAAACAAAATCAATATGTGGTATAATCTTATAAGATTTATATAATAAACATAACAAAAAGTGAGGGAGCGTCATGAAAAACTTTAATATAACCGACATTCCGAGAACTGACAGAATTCAATATTTATTAGATGATTTATTTGCTAAAATGCCGGAAATTGAGGTTGAACGGGCTGTACTGCTTACCGAAAGCTATAAAGAGACGGAAGGACTGCCAATTATAAAACGGCGTGCGCTTGCTTTTGCGCATATTCTGGAGAATATTCCGATTACAATTCGCGATAATGAGCTTATTGCAGGAAGCGCGACAAAAGCTCCGAGAAGCTGTCAGGTATTTCCGGAATATTCCTATGAATGGCTTGAAAGTGAGTTAGATACAATTGAATTTCGAGAAGCTGATCCGTTTTATATTTCTGAGGAAAATAAACAGATATTGAGAAATATATATCCGTATTGGAAGGGTAAAACCACCAGTGAACTAGCTTCGGCCTACATGGCTCCTGAAGCTATTCTTGCTATTGACCATAATATATTTACTCCGGGAAATTATTTTTACAATGGAGTGGGACATTTTACGGTTGATTACGGAAAAGTTATTAAAATCGGCTATAAAGGTTATATTAAGGAAATTGAAGCTGAAATAGAAAAGTGTAATGTATATGACGCTGATTACGCGAAGCGTCATGAATTTCTTGAATCCGCGCTTATTTCATGCCGCGCTGTCATCAATTATGCTCGCCGCTATGCAGATTTGGCATACAAAATGGCTCAGCAGTGTCATGATTCAGTAAGAAAGCAGGAGTTGCTTGTAATTGCTAAAAACTGCGCGGCAGTTCCGGAAAACGGGGCTTCAAATTTTTATGAAGCATGCCAGTCTTTCTGGTTTGTACAGCTGCTTATTCAGATGGAATCAAGCGGACACTCAATTTCTCCGGGACGTTTTGACCAGTACATGTATCATTATTATGAGGCGGATATAAACAATGGGACTTTAACCAGGGAATTTGCTCAGGAATTGCTGGACTGTATATGGATTAAGCTAAATGATCTTAACAAAGCCCGTGACGCCGCGTCAGCAGAGGGATTTGCAGGATACAGTCTGTTTCAGAATCTCTGCGCCGGAGGACAGACAGAGGATGGACGCGACGCGACAAATGATTTATCTTTTTTGTGTATTCAGGCTTCGATGCATACAAGACTGCCGGCTCCGTCATTTTCTGTGAGAATTTGGAATGGTACGCCGAATGAGTTTTTGATAAAATGCGCGGAGCTTACCCGTACAGGTATAGGATTACCTGCGTACTATAATGATGAGGTAATTATCCCTGCGCTTATGAGCAGGGGGATTACGCTTGAGGATGCGCGTAATTATAATATTATAGGATGTGTTGAGCCTCAGGTACCCCATAAAACTGACGGCTGGCATGACGCCGCGTTCTTTAATATGTGCCGTCCGCTTGAGCTGGTGTTTTCAAATGGAGTTGATAAAGGACAGCAGATAAGTATTCAGACAGGCGATGTTCTTCAGATGAAAACTTTTGAAGAATTTTATGAGGCGTATAAGGCTCAGATGAAATACATGATACGTCTTATGGTCAATGCTGATAACGCGATTGATATCGCGCACGGAGAGAGATGTCCGCTGCCGTTTGTTTCGTGTATGATTGAGGATTGTATATCAAGGGGAAAAACAATACAGGAGGGCGGAGCTCATTATAACTTTACGGGACCTCAGGGATTTGGTATTGCAAATATGACTGACGCTCTCTATGCTGTTAAAACTCTCGTATTTGATAAAAAACTTGTTTCAATGGCGGAGTTTAAGGATGCACTTGTACATAATTACGGAAGAGGTCTCACTCCTAAAGCGGCGGGACTGGCGGCGCGGGAGGTAGTCGATAATCTTGCTTCACTTGGGAAATCTGTATCAAAAGAACAAATTGCTGATATTTGCAGAATGTTTCTTACAGGTACATCATCAGAGGCCGATGTTGCGCGTTATGACAGGTTGCTGGATATGATAGACGAGCTGCCGAAGTATGGTAATGATATAGAGGAAATAGACCTTTTCGCGCGTGATGTTGCGTATATCTATACCAAGGAGCTTCAGAATTATAAAAATCCGCGCGGAGGTATTTTCCATGCAGGCTTATATCCTGTATCAGCGAATGTTCCACTTGGTGAGCAAACCGGCGCCACTCCGGACGGAAGACTGGCAAATACGCCAATTGCTGATGGAGTAGGACCCAGAAGCGGTTCAGATAAATTTGGACCTACAGCAGCGGCAAATTCTGTGGCAAAGCTGGACCATGGTATTGCGTCAAATGGTACACTATATAATCAGAAATTTCATCCTTCAGCATTAAGTGGTATTGAAGGTCTTCAGAATTTTGCGGCATATATTAGGGCGTTTTTTGACCAAAAGGGAATGCACATGCAGTTTAATGTGGTGAGTAAGGAGACGTTGCTTGACGCGCAGAAGCATCCTGAAAATTATAAGTCACTGGTAGTTCGCGTGGCAGGATACAGCGCGCTGTTCACAACGCTTTCGCGTTCGCTGCAGGATGATATTATAAACAGAACTGAACAGGCATTTAATGCATAAAGGAAAAATGTAATGGAAAATTATATGAAAGCAAGAGGCAGAATATTTGATATACAAAAATATTCTATTCATGACGGTCCGGGTATACGCACAATAATATTTCTTAAAGGGTGTGCTCTACGATGCAGATGGTGCTGTAATCCTGAATCTCAGGAATTCGAAATACAGACAATGATGTTTGAGGACAAAGAAAAAATTATGGGACAGGATGTAACGGTTGAAGATATAATGCCGCTCATAAAGCAGGATATATTTTATTATAACCGCAGCGGAGGCGGTGTTACGCTTTCAGGTGGAGAGGCGCTTTTGCAGCCGGAATTTGCTCCTCATTTACTTCGTGCATGCAAGGATTACGGTATAAATACCGCAATAGAAACAACAGGCTTCGCGAAATGGGAAATAATACAACGCTATCTGCCGTATCTTGATTATGTTCTTATGGATGTAAAGCATATGGATAATGCGAAGCATAAGGAATTTACCAGTCAGCCGAATGAGCTGATACTTGAGAATGCTCGAAAAATTGCTGAAGCCGGTATAGTAAATTTAACAATACGTGTTCCAGTAATACCATCCTTTAACGCAACACATCAGGAAATTTATGACATTGCTGTTTTTGCGGCATCACTTCCAGGAGTGGAACAGCTTCATTTGCTTCCGTATCATAGGTTGGGACAGGGAAAATATGATGGTCTTGGCAGAACGTATGCGTTAGACGGAATAGAGTTGATTCCGGATAGTTATATGAAAGAATTGCTTGACACTGCAAAGAAATCAGGGCTTAAGTGTCAGATTGGCGGTTAATAATGAAGATTGAAATTATGAATAATTCTCATACGGATAAACTGTTGGATATGGCTAAGATTTTTTATTCAAGTGATGCTCTTGACCATGAGGTGCCGATAGACATTATTAAACAAAATATTAAGGAAGCAGTCGGAGATAATAGTATTTTGACAGGTTATGTATTTTGTGAAGATAATAATATAATTGGATTTTCATATGTGACATGTTATTATGAAACAGAGGTCGGAGGAGTATGCGCTCAGGTTCTTGATTTGTATATTGATGAAAAGTACAGGGGTAGAGGATTCGCGACACAATATTTTAATTATATATTTGAGAAGTATAGTTATGCAAAACGTTTTAGGCTGGAGGTTGTAAAGGATAATATAAAAGCGATAGATGTGTATAAGCGAATGGGTTTTAAAGATATATCCTATGGGCAAATGGCAATAGATAATATTTGAAAAATACGCTGAAAAGAATCAGCGTTATTTTTTTTTTGTACAAATGTAAAATACACTTGACATTTTTGGTGATAGGTGTTATAATTAGAATGTAAAGCATGCTATACATTTGTAAAGGAGATGATAAATTGGAAAATCGAATAAAGGATTTTAGAAAAGAAAACAAGAAAACGCAGGATGATTTGGCCAAAGCTGTAGGCGTAACACGTCAAACTATTATATCGCTTGAAAACGGAAAATATAATGCGTCTTTACAGCTGGCATATAAAATTTCCCAATATTTTGGAGTGAGTATTGAAGAATTGTTTATATTTAATGAGGAGAGTGAATGACAATGAATTACAGAAAAAAACTTACAATAAGAATGTGTTTTGCGATAGGATATACAATAATAGGCGCAGCGCTTATATTTATAGGCTTACTGGGTTCTTATGATAATGAGATGCTTTCAATGTTTGGAGCGGCATTTTGTGTTTGTGGTATTATGAGAATAGTGCAAAATCTTAGGATAAGAAAAAACGAGGATAGTATTCGTCAAAGAGAAATTGCGGAAAAAGACGAACGTAATATAATGATATGGGAAAGAGCCCGGAGTATGGCGTTTGGTATATACGTTATACTGGCAGGAGCAGCTATTATTTTACTTTATTGTCTGAAAATGAATTTGGCGGCTCAAATTATAGCGTATATGATATGTGCGCTTGTATTTATATATTGGATTTGCTATCATATAGTTAGAAAAAAATACTAAAAACGTATATTGTTGTAAAAAGCTTGAAAATAATATATTTGTATGATATAGTAATAATATTCTCTGATATTGGAATTTGTACAGATAAAAAAGAAGGAGGATAATACCTATGCCAATCGAACAAATAACATGCAGTAATCAAATGCTTGCATCTGTAACAGGTAATGAAAAAATAATAACTGATGTACAATCGGCATTAGATTTAGTAATGTCTGTAAAGTATTCAGTTGATACAAATAAAATTATAATTGATAAAAAGGTTATAGCTGATGATTTCTTTATTTTGAGTACAGGTCTGGCAGGTGAAATTTTACAGAAATTTATAAATTATGATATAAAAATAGCAATATATGGAGATTATTCTGTATATACAAGTAAGCCCTTAAAGGATTTTATATACGAAAGTAACAAAGGAAAAGATGTATTTTTTGTTTCATCAAAGGATGAAGCAGTTCAAAAATTAACGTCAGTATAAATATAAATAAGTATACAAATTCTGATTTTTAAATATAAGAGAAAGAAAAAATATACATCTCTCCTAGATTAATAGGGGAGATGTATATTTTTAT
>CAJUFV010000142.1 GCA_910585795.1 uncultured Clostridia bacterium
CTGTGTAGTGTGCCTGCATCTTCAAGTATCATTTTAACACAAAAATTGAATTGCTGCGAACAAGCTCTTGGGTTTAATTCCCTTTTGTGCCTTGTAGCGCAGCGGAAAGGAATGGTCATAAATATGGCAATTTTTAAAACGGCGGATATTCTTGTTCCGAAGAACGTAGATTTTACAAAATGGAGCGTGGTTGCTTGTGACCAGTATACTTCTGAAAGGGAATACTGGGAGGATGTGAAAAATATTGTCGGTAATGCTCCGTCGACACTGAACATAGTTTTTCCTGAGGTTTATCTTGATGACGGTGATTCAGATGAACGCATAAAAAAGATTAATACCGTAATGGAAGAGTATTTGCAAAATGGCTTGTTCCGTGAGCTTAAAGATACGTTTGTCTATATTAAACGCACGCTGCCCAATGGTAAAATCCGTCATGGAATTATTGGTATGCTCGACCTTGAGGAATATGACTTTTCAAAAGGCTCACAGTCAAAGATACGCGCTACGGAAGGCACTATAGTTGAGCGTATACCTCCAAGACAGCGTATAAGAAGGAATGCGTCTCTTGAGACTCCGCATATACTGATACTTATAGATGACAGAGATAAAACTGTAGTTGAACCTTTGGAAAACAGAATTAGCTGCTTTGAAAAAATATATGACTTTGATTTGATGAAGAATGCGGGACATATCACGGGGTATATTGTCGATGAAGATTCTGAAAGGAATATAGTATCAGCGATAGACAAGCTGGGTGATAAGCAGGCTTTTGAAGATAAGTACGGCATAAAGGACAAAGGTGTGCTTATGTTTGCGGCAGGTGACGGTAATCACTCTCTGGCGACTGCTAAAACCTGCTGGGAGGAAATCAGGAAAAATCTTTCAAAGGAAGAGTACGAGTCGCATCCGGCAAGATTTGCTCTGGTTGAACTGATGAATGTTCATGATGACGCTCTTGAATTTGAGCCGATTCAGCGTGTTGTATTTGATATAAAACCTAAAGAATTGCTTGACGCCCTTGTTAAATGTTATAATGCGTCATATACAGATAACGGCGGACAGAAAATAGACTATGTATATCAGGGAACTGAGGGAAGTATTTATATTACACATACTAATTCAAATCTTCCCGTCGGTACCCTTCAAAAATTTCTTGATGTATATCTAAAAGAGCATGGAGGCAGAATTGACTATATACATGGAAATGATGTCGTGAGAAAGCTTGCTCAGTCGGATAATACAATAGGCTTTATGGTGGACGCTATGCGGAAAAATGATTTGTTCACTACCGTTATAAAAGACGGTTCACTGCCAAGAAAAACATTTTCTATGGGTGAAGCGTCTGATAAAAGATTTTATCTTGAATGTAAAAAAATAAAATAAGTTTTAATTGATAAAAAATACCGGCGGATTTACGCCGGTATTTTTTAACTGAGACTATTTGTTTCGACAAGCTCACGAAAGCTTTTTAACTTTTCTATTGTATTTACTCCGCTGCCTCTGTCAAGTATTTGCTGCTGAAGCTGTGCGGACAGTGAATTGAAATAATGCATTGCCTCGTTATCATATGAAATTAATTGACTTATGTTTTCGTATTCCATTACTATCACCTCATAAATATTGTGCTCGAAAATAATTTTTACTATACAAAGTATAAAGAAAATATACAATATTACAAAAATGTTACGAAAATATTTCTGAGTATCAACATTTTGCTCAGTAAGATTGACAAAGGAAATAAATGTTATAAAATAATAATGTACTAATATGGGTTTAGTCCCAAATAAATTAAAAGATAGGGGGATAATTGTGAATAAGAAGAAAATAACATCAATGGTACTATGTGCCGCGCTTACCGCGTCATTAATTCCGACAGCTGGTATGGCGGCAGATGAACAGGCTGTTACAGGCAGCATTAAAGCAACTTTGAGGTTTGATTATCCGCAATTACGGACAAAGGTACAGGAGAAAAATATTAGTATTACAATGTACAGAGAGGGGGAGGTTATAGGAGAAATTCCGCTTGGAAAAGAAATTACCGGTGAGATTAGTGATAAGGCTCAGGCAGTTGAAAAGAATATCTACGGAGCTGAGCTTACAAATGAGCCGGAAATAGGCTATTTTGACGTCAATATAGCAGATATGCCTCTTGGCGAGTATTCTTTCGCGCTTAAGGGTGATGGATATACTCCGTATAAGACAAAATCTATTAAACTTGATGATTATTCACAGCATGTTGTATTAGGTACAGGAGATAATACTTTTTCTATAGGTGATGTGAATAATGACGGTGCGGTTACAGCGAAGGACCGTGATTTGCTGACAGAAGCACTTGGAAAAACAGATGCGGACAGTTTGGCTGTATATGATTTGAATGGTGATGGTAAAATCAATATTATAGACCTTGCTTATGTAAATCATCAGATTGGTGATAAGGGTGAAGAACAGGTTTTTGATACTTTTTTGCTTGCGGGTAAGGTTATAAATGCCGACAAGATTTCTCAGGAGCTTGCCGTATCAGGAACTGTCTCAAATATATTTAATGAAGATAATACTAATCCTATATCATTGGGATTAAAGGACAAAAATAAGGAGCTTATAATTCCTATTGAATTTAACAAGGCAACAGAGATGGAGCACATAGAAGTTGTTTCTCCTGATGCTACAGGCGCTGTAGAGGCTGGTGTTGCTACTGTTACATATGAGGATGAAAATGGAAAAGAAATAACTGAGGATGTTCACTTTAATTCGGGTATACCTGATGGGGTTGAGCTTCTAAGCGCAGTAGAAGGTACAAGAAGTGTTGTTATTTCTCTGGGCAAGCGTGTGGCAGTTAAAAAAATTGTTATCAATGTAACAAAGGTGAAGGATAAAGACGGTCATGTGGACTATGCGGTAGTCCAGGAAATTAAATTCCTTAAGGACATAGTACCTGAAAATCCTGCTCCGCAGAATTTAACAGTTAAGAATGTCAAGGCTGAACCGCTTAATGAAAGCGTTAAGCTTACATGGAATGAGTTCCCGAATGTTTCAGGCTATACAGTGTATTATGGTCTGGAAAACGGTGATTTTGACCAGCAGTTGTCAGTTGATACAAATTCCGCTCTTGTTCAAGGCTTAAAGAATTTGAAAACGTATTATTTCACTGTAGCTCCGACTAGTGATGGCTGGGAAGGCGGACGCAGTGAGGTAGTCAGCGCTATTCCTCAGCCAAATTCTGCTCCGTTGAAACCGGATATGGTTGCGGTTACACCAATGGACCAGGCTCTTGCTCTTTCATGGAAGGAAACGGAGAATGCCACATATTATAAGGTATTCTATAAGGAAGAAAACGGAGAAGGCGATTATGTGCAGTTTGGCGATAAAATAACAGCGCCGAAAGCAACAATCAATAATCTAAAGAATAATACTGATTATCTTATATATATTATTGCCGGAAATGATATTGGAGAAGGTCCGAAGTCAGACATTGCAAGAGGAACACCTGAGAAGCAGGAAGTAAAAGCGCCGGAAATTCCTACACTTCATATGATTGATAAGGATAATATAGAGTCGGTGGTAATGACGAACAGCAATAATGTTAATAAAAATGAGTATCCAAATGGATTTGACGTGTGGAATGTAGCGGATGGTGATTTCGGAACTCACTGGACAGCTAGAGTATTCTGGGAGAGTACTGAATTTACCTTTACGTTTAAGGAAGCAAAGGAAATGAATTATATGGTATATGCCCCGAGACAGGATGGCAATTACCGTAAAAGTCTTGATAAATATGCTATTGCTGTATGGGATGAGGAAGGAAATAAGCATCAGCTTGTTTCAGGAAAAACTATTCCTATAAATTCAAATACAACGGGCTATACAATTCTGCCGTTTGAGAAAACAAAGGTAAAGAAGCTTGCTGTGTCTTTGTCTCAGTGGGCTGGGTCCCCAACAGGAGTGAGCTTGTCGGAGGCTATATTCTACGAATCAGATAATTTGGCGGAAGAAGTACGAGGTCTGTTTGCGAATGATATATACACAGAGCTTTCAGCAGAAGCAAAAGCAGATACTGCTGCTACAGAGCAAAAAATTAATTCATTGAGAGCGCAGGCAAATGACGCGGCAGGTTATTATGTTGATAAAGATGTATTACTTGATGAATTGGAGCTTGCAGAAGCATTATTAAAGGGTGATAAGAACGCTCTTGGACGCGTTAAGATTGGCGTAGAGTCAAGAAATGCCGGAGCTGACAGCTCTAAGTATAAGCAGTCAAGCAGTGATTTCCAGCCGCTTGGAGTAGTTGCGTATTCAACAGCTTATGCTGAAAGAAATAAATTTGAAGATACAAAGGTTACGATATATGCACAAATCCCTGAAGGAGAAACTGTATCTGTTATTCCTACGCAGTATTTTGCGGAAGCCAGCGCATGGCAGGGTGGAGCAATTCCGCTGCAGAACGGAAGAAATATTATTGAGATTCCACAAATGGGTTCACAGACTACAGAACGAGGCGGCGCGCTATATCTGAAATATTCAGGAGCAAATCCGGAACAGGTATCTCTTCAGTTGAGACAGGGGGTTACATCAATTCCTACACTGGAGCTTGCCGATTGGTATAAAATTGATGAGGCGGAAAGAAAAGAACGTATAGGCGCGTATGTTGATGAATTGGAGCCATATGTTAATGCTATCAATAAGCAGAATATTAGTTTGAGAATAGCTAATTCAACAGAAATTTCTATGCCGAATGTACTTCTTTCTGTTGCTGCTGAACCGGTATTGTCTGCAATTGCACCGACAGGCGCGACTCGTGATTCTAAGATTAATACATTGTATAATAATATACTTGCGTGGGAAGAAATGATGCATATTTGCAATACTACACAGGGTATTGACGGTACGCTGGAAAATAGTGATATGCAAAGCAGACAAAATATTCGTTATATGAGAATGTTTGGAAAAGCATTTATGTATGCGGCAGGACGTCATATTGGAATAGGCTATGGCTCATGCGGAGGCATGGCATGTGGAAAACCAGTATCAACAATGGCAGATGGCGCAAAATCAAATAATCTGTTCGGATGGGGTATTGCACATGAAATAGGACATAATATGGATAAGCTTGGTAAGGCTGAGATTACTAACAATATTTATTCGCTTATGGCTCAGACATATGACGGAAAGCAGAATACACTGACATCACGCCTTGAGGCAAGTAATAAGTATGCGGGCATTTATAAAAAGGTAGCGGAAGGCCGTCCGGGTCTGGCGAACGATGTCTTTGTGCAGTTGGGTATGTACTGGCAGCTTCACCTCGCTTATGATGACGGTGATAATCCGATGGACTTCTATAATAAGTTGTTTAAGGAATGGAAGAATGGAAATATAAGCGCGGCAAACGGTGATGAGAAATTTGCGCTTGCAGCAAGTAAGATTGCTAATAAGAATTTAACAGAATTCTTTGAAAAGTGGGGCATGGTGCTGAGCGACGCAACGAAACAGACTCTTGCATCATATCCGGAGGAAACAAGAAAAGTTCAGTATTTGAATGATAATTCAAGACGTTATCGTTTAAATGGAGGAACAGCAGCGTCAGGAGCGACAACGGCTAAAGCGGAGCTTGACAGCAAAAATGAAAAGCAGATTAATCTGACATTCAGCACTGATGCTGACAAATCATCTGTTCTTGGCTGGGAGATAAGCAGAAACGGAAAGACAGTTGCATTTGTTCCGTATAAGTCAGATACGGAAAATGTATCAGGCACATACACTGATGTCATTGGTTCTGCTAATAATCAGGCGTTTGAATACACTGTACAGGCAATTGATATGCTTGGTAATAAAATAGGCGAAGTTGTAAAGGCTGGTCAGGTGCGTATTTCCTATGTAAAGACAGTTGACTCTAACAGCTATACAATGACAAGGACAGATAATAAGATAAATGTTGAGATGAAAGAGCAGACGGCAGTTTCAGGTCTTAAGATTACAAATGCTCCTGAATCAGGTTCATTCACAGTTTCAATAACACGTGAAATTACAGATGCAGAAACTGAAAAGGTGACAACTGATACTGTAAAGGCAAAGGACGGCGATTTTAGTAAGAATGAAACTCCTGATGCCGCTTACTATGTAACATATTTCAATAAACCGGGTACAGAAGCATCAGATACGCGTATATGGACTTATGACGCAAAGAGTATTGAAATAGATGGAATACCAGCTGAAGCAACAGTTGAATTCATCAGTTATGCGGGTGATAATATTGAATTCACAAGTGATGCCGCGATAGGACGCTTAAAGAATGATTATGTATACGGCGATGCTGAAGATGAAGTAATTAAGGCTGGTACCCTTGTTGTTACAGGTACATATCGAGGTGACCCATTATATAACACTATTCAGGTTGACGGAAACTTTATTTCTGTAGACCCTGAAACAAATGAGGAAACAGTTATAAATCGTCCGATAGACGGCTATTCACTGTTGTTTGCGGAAATTCCTGAAGATGGTGAAGTAAGTGATATAAGTGACGGTATATTTATATTTGTACCGGATATTCAAAAAGAGGCTGAGCTTCAGGGTCAGGGAGATGCTCATGACTGTTCGGTACAGAGTCTGCTTCCGGCACAGATTCAGGCTGTAATATATCGTACGGATACAATTGACAGTGCTGACAGCAAGCGTATGACAAGTAACACTATATGGATTGATGCTCCTTCTGATGAAGCAATGCCGGAAATTATACTTGAATGAGGAGAGAACATATGAAACATATTACATCTAAGATAGTTTCGTTTATCTGTGTGATATGTATGGTGATGAGCTGCGGTATAGGTGTCTATGCCGCAGACGCAACGCCAGAAATATCTATCGCATTTGATAAAACAAACAAAAAGGCTGAAATCAGAATTGATAAGGTTGGTACTATGATTTATTCGGCTCAGATTACATTGAGCGTAAATAATGAATCTGCAACCTATACACTGCAGGCAAATAGCAGCAAGGCATATAGTACGTTAAGACAGGATGGAAAATCAATAATATTGTATATTGATTCAGATGAATTAATGGATGGAAATGAGACAATTAATCTTGCGTCTCTTGAATCAGATAAAGCAATGAATATCGGAAGTAAGGCAGAACTTATTATAGTAGACCGCTCTATGAATTCAAAAACATACAGTAATGTAAAGGTTAGTATTGTAGATGATTCCGATAACACAATAAAGCCGCCTGCTGGCGGCGGCTCAGGCGGCAGTACTTCAGGCAGTGCAGGACCGTCAATTATAGCCGGCGGAGATGCATCATCAAGTCAAAATGTATCAAATCCGTATAATAATCTGAAAAAAAGTTTTTCAGATGTGCCTGATAGTTACTGGGCTAAAGCTTCAATTGCATATGTAACAGGTACTGGATTGTTTGAAGGTACTTCAGCTGTAACATTTGAGCCTGATATACCTATGACACGTTCAATGTATGTATCTGTGCTGAAACGTTTTGGAACAAAAATTGATAAGACGTGGGATATAGCTTGTAATAGTCCTATGAAATTTAATGATATTCCCGACGGAGAATGGTTTAGTGAAGCTGTAGCATGGGCAGGAGGAATAGGCCTTGTAAACGGAATCGGTGAAAATATGTTTGGTCCGTATATAAGCATTACGAGAGAGCAGATAGCTGTTATGACAGTTAATTTTGCTAAATTATGCGGAAAAGAATTAAAAGTAAAAGAAGAGCCAATGGATTTCGTTGATAATGGTAAAATAAATGACTGGGCTAAGGATTCTGTTAAGAAGGCTCAGCAGGCTGGTTTGATTTATGGACGTGAAGATGGTAATTTCGCACCGCAGGATACCGCAACGCGTGCAGAGGTTGCTGCTATTTTACATCGTTTTGTACAGTCTTTTTCAACGGCAAATTAATAAAAAAATACACTTTTGCTTTTGCAAAAGTGTATTTTTTTATATAAGAACCAAGAGAAATAAAAAAGCGTTGCGTTTTATTCACTGATTTTTTGTATTATTCGTTAGCATTGTCAGAAGTATTGTCTTCAATGATGTTATCTTCACTGTCTGGTGAATTATTTTCCGGAGGGTTATGAACATCTGAACCTGTACTTCCGCCTGTTGTAGTGTCATCTGGTGTAATACCGGATGAATTGTTTCCGCCCTCTGAAGTGCTGCCTGATGAATTATTATTTGAATTGCTGTTAGAGCTGTTAGAACCGTTTCCTGTTGTTTGATGAACATCACCACCATTTGGAGTATCAACCTTTACCGGAGGCGCGGTAGAGACACCTGAAGGTGTTGTTAAAGGTGAAGCTGTTGTTTCTGTTGTTGGAGCAGGAGTAGATTTTTTACGTGCGTGTGATGAATCACATCTTGATTTTGGCTGTGTACCTTCTACAAAGTAGCCTGTTGCCGAAGGACAGGTTTCTGTTGCGACCATACCTGATAATTCACATACTGTGGCTGATACTACATTGTTAGGTTTTGTAAGCTCTTTTGTATTGAGAGAAGCATGGATTTTATCCATTACGAGCTTCCATGCCGTAACTGTCGGATTGCCTGAAACACCAGCGGCAGAAATTGAAGCGGGAGTATCAAAGCCGTACCAGCATGCTCCTACATAATAAGGAGTAAATCCTACAAACCATTTGTCACAGTCATCATCTGTTGTACCTGTTTTACCGTAGGTAGAGATGCCGCTGTTAAGAGACGCTCCACGTCCGGTACCAACTGAACTGTTTACAACACCTGATAACAGGTCTGCTGTTATAAATGCCGAAGCGGCGCTGATAGCCTGAGTGGAGTTTGTTGAGTTTGCAAGAATAACCTGACCGGTTGAATCCAGTACTTGAGTATATGTGTAGGGTTTGATATATTTTCCACTGTTTACAAATGTACAGTAAGCTGCTGCCATTTCTTCAACGCTTACGCCTTGTGTAAGTCCTCCCAGTGCGAGAGAACTATAGTTTTTATCACCTTCAACCAGTGTTGAAAGGTGAAATTTGTTTTGTAAATAGCCGAATGAGGTTGATACGCCAACCATATCAAGAACTTTTACAGCCGGAATATTTGAGCTTCGCGCTACTGCTTCCTTTACAGTCATATCACCAAGGAAATCGTTATAGGAGTTTTTTGGTTTCCATTTATCATTGCCAATTGTTATTTCTTCATCTGTTACTGTAGTAACCTCTGTAATTTTGCCTGTATCAATAGCTGGCGCGTAAACAGATAATGGCTTAATAGCTGAACCAGGCTGGCGTTTTGAATGTGTAGCTCTGTTCCATCCTCGTATATCCGTTTTTTCTCCCAATCCTCCTATCAGGCCTCTGACCTTTCCGGTATATGGATCCATAATGACCATGGCTGACTGAGCGCCTTTTCCAGTATAAGGAAAGTTTGATGTATCTGTAAATATATCCTCCATAATTTTTTGAATATCGGGGTCAATAGTTGAGTAAATTTTCATTCCGCCGTTATAAACTTGCTGTGTAGCAAAATCTGAAGAATATCCCTTTTGTTCAACAAGGTCATTTATAACATCATTAATAACCTGATCGACAAAATATGAGGTAATACGTCCATGGTTTGCTCTATGAGCGTTGCTGACAACAAGGTCACTGGCTGTGGCCTCTCCGTATTCTGTGTTTGAGATATATCCAAGCTCAAGCATTTTTCCTAGAACAAGATTTCTTTTCTCTATATTTTTATCAGGATGAACAAACGGGTCAAATTCCGATGGGAATTGAGTTATGCCAGCAATTGAAGCTGCTTCGGCAAGTGAAAGCTCAGACGCGCTTTTATTGAAATATGTGTTTGACGCCGCTTCAACACCATTGCAGTTGTTTGCGAAATATACTATATTAAGGTACATAGTAAGGATTTCATCTTTGGTAAGCTGTTTTTCAAGTGCAACTGCCCGCATCATTTCTTTAACCTTACGCGTTGGCGTGTTTTGGTTTTCTTTTGTTATATTTTTAATTACCTGCTGTGTTATAGTACTGCCGCCATAGCTTGAGGAGCCTATGCCCATTTTGGCAAGTATCCATTTGCCTGTTGCGCCAAGTGTTCTTTTTATGTCCACACCGTGATGCCTGTAAAAACGCTCATCCTCAATAGAAACCATAGCATCTTTCATAATTTGAGGTATTTGCGAGGAATCAATCCATATACAGTTATCTTCACCCTGTATTTGTTCAAGCTCCTGAGGTGTGCCGCTTTCGTCCTCGTAATAGATAAATGAAGAGTAGTTCAGCGCAAGAGTCTGTATATTCATATCTTTTATTTCGCGTGATACGGCGGCATACATACCTATGGTTATACCGGCGCCGACCACAATAAATACAAAAATAATAGTAAATACTGTCAGCCTCAGACGGCGTCTGAAACGCAGCTGTTTTTCTGTAAGCTGTTTTTTAGGTTTTTTCTTTCTTCGCGGAGCGGCAGGTGCAGAACGTTTATTCTGAACAGCATCACTTCGCCTTATGGTATTTTTCTGTGAAGACGCTCCTGAGGCCCGTGATGAGTTTTGCCGGCGACGGCGTGGAACGTCTGTGGAAGCGGCTGTCATTCTGTCGTATTCCTCCCAGTTAAAATCATCATTAGACGAGTAACTGCCGCTGCGTTTGTTTCTTCCGTTATTGTCTGCCATAGTATGTCCTCCTGTCTTATGAATATAGTTATACATACTAATTATATACTATAATGTATAAATTTGCAACTATTATTTTTTTGCTGATAATGTATATAAATAATGCGTTATGGGAATACTCAAGAAAAAACTGTGGAGGAAAAATTATGAAAATTTTAAAGAATACCCTGATAGTTTCATCATATGTATTACTTGTAGCACTGTTTTTTGGAGGCGGATATTCAATTGGAAGAATAGGAATGAATACAAAAACAGAGCCGGCAGCAACAGTAAATCCTGACACTGTTCAGACTATATCGGGAACTGTTGTGGAAAGTCCCGTATATGAAGTTATAATTGAAGACGGAGAATTAAAAATTTATAAATGTATAGGCGATAATAAAACTGTTATTGCAAGTGAGGAAATAAGCGTTAATGTATTTCCAAAAGGAGATGTTGAAGAATTGAAGCAAGGCGTAAGATTTGAGCGTCTGGAAGCGGCGCAGCAGCTTTTTGAAAATTTTGTGAGCTGATGGTAAATGTTAACTTTATGAACAATTTGTTAAAACAGTAAAAATAAGATAATAGAAGAAATAAAAAGAAATAAAGAGAAAATAATAGAAAATCAGGTAAAATATTTCAAAATCAGACTTTGCAGAATGATGTAAAAAGCGTCATAATAGCATTGTTAGCACTCGACACTTGTGAGTGCTAACAGATGGAACTGATTAAATTTATAGGAGGTAATATATAATGAATATTAAACCATTGGCAGACAGAGTAGTGCTAAAAATGCTTGAAGCTGAAGAAACCACAAAAAGCGGTATTATTCTTACTTCAAAGGCGCAGGAAAAGCCTCAGGTTGCAGAAATTGTTGCGGTAGGCCCCGGCGGTATAGTCGACGGAAAGGAAGTTAAGATGGAGGTTTCTGTTGGAGATAAGGTACTTATGTCAAAGTATGCCGGAACAGAGGTAAAGGTTGACGGCGAGGAATATACAATTCTTCGTCAGAGTGACATACTTGCAATTGTAGAATAATTTTAGGAGGGGAATTTTAATTATGGCAAAGCAGATAAAATATGGACAGGACGCAAGACATGCTCTTGAGAGCGGTATCAATCAGCTTGCGGATACAGTAAAAATTACACTTGGCCCTAAAGGCAGAAATGTTGTTCTTGACAAGAAATTTGGTGCGCCGCTTATTACGAATGACGGTGTTACAATAGCAAAGGAAATTGAGCTTGAGGACCCGTTTGAGAATATGGGTGCCCAGCTTGTAAAGGAAGTTGCTACAAAAACAAATGATGTTGCTGGTGACGGTACAACCACAGCCACACTTCTTGCGCAGGCTCTTGTGCGTGAGGGATTGAAAAATGTCGCTGCCGGAGCGAATCCGATGATTGTAAGAAAGGGTATACAAAAAGCAGTTGACGCTTCTGTTGAAAAACTTCTTGCTACAGCAAAAAAGGTTCAAGGTAAGGAGGATATTGCAAGAGTAGCGGCTGTTTCAGCGGCCAATGAGGAAATTGGCGAGCTTATCGCGGAAGCAATGGAGAAGGTTACAGCTGACGGCGTTATTACAGTTGAAGAATCAAAAACTGCTGAAACATATTCTGAAATTGTTGAAGGTATGCAGTTTGACAGAGGTTATATAACACCATATATGGTAACTGATACTGAGAAGATGGAAGCGGTGCTTGATGACCCGTATATTCTTATTACAGATAAAAAGATTTCAAATATTCAGGAAATACTTCCGCTTCTTGAACAGGTAATGCAGGCGGGAAGAAAGATGGTTATTATTGCGGAAGATGTTGAGGGTGAAGCGCTTTCAACACTTATTGTTAACAAACTTCGCGGTACATTTGTATGTGTGCCTGTTAAGGCTCCGGGCTTTGGAGACAGACGCAAGGAAATGCTTCAGGATATAGCAATTCTTACAGGCGGTCAAGTAATCAGTGAGGAGTTGGGTTTTGAATTAAAGGATACACAGCTTGCACAGCTTGGTACAGCCAGACAGATAAAAATCCAGAAGGAGCTTACGATTATTGTTGACGGCGCAGGCGATAAAACAGCTATTGCAGATAGAGTTTCACAAATAAGACGTGAGCTTGAGGCTTCAACATCAGAATTTGACAAGGAAAAGCTTCAGGAAAGACTTGCAAAGCTTGCGGGCGGTGTTGCTGTTGTAAAGGTAGGCGCCGCTACGGAAACGGAAATGAAAGAAATGAAGCTCAGAATAGAGGATGCTCTGGCAGCTACAAAGGCGGCAGTTGAAGAAGGTATTGTCGCAGGCGGCGGAACAAGCTACATTGATGTAATTTCGACAGTTGAAAAGCTTCTTGAAACAACAGAGGGTGATGAAAAAACCGGTGTTCAAATTGTTTTAAAGGCTCTTGAAGAGCCGGCTTGGCAGATTGCTAAGAATGCCGGACTTGAAGGCAGTGTAATAGTTGACAAGATTAAAGCTTGTGATGAGGGAAAAGGCTATAATGCTCTTGTTGAAGAATATGTCGACATGATTTCGGCAGGTATTGTAGACCCTGTAAAGGTTACAAGAAGCGCGCTTCAAAATGCCGCGTCTGTAGCTTCAATGGTTCTTACAACGGAAAGTCTGGTAACTGATATTCCTGAACCACCGGCGGCAGCTCCGGCTATGGACCCTGGTATGGGCGGAATGTATTAATTTAAAATATAAACAATAATGTTTCAGAAATTATATTGCTGAAACACCGGAATAAAAAAATAAGTGTTTTGGATAAAGCCTATTTAAAACACTTATTTTTTATTTATATGTAAATAAAAGCGTGTTCATTTATTTTGTTTCAAAAATTGTGATGGTCTAATATAGTATAATAGTCTGTGAAAATAGTAAATTGAATTTTGATGTACAATGTGATATAATTATAGTGTAAATAAAATGAAATGGATGGGGAATGTATAGTGGAGCTTATAAAATTAACACATGACAATATTGAACAGGAACATATCTGTTGTGCTATATCTAATAACAAAGATATTCAGGTTA
>CAJUFV010000143.1 GCA_910585795.1 uncultured Clostridia bacterium
ATATAAATTTTATTAAAATACTTTGTTGCGCGTGAAAACCCCGTTATAAAAACGGGGTTCTCCTCTGCCCTCTGAAACATGCGTTTTTAAAATGCTTCGTATATAAATGTACCGTTTCCTGTAAAAAATATACAAACAAGAATAAACATTGCAAGGTACAGAAGAAATGTTCCTATTGTTTTTAACACCTTCATAGCCTGTTCCTCCTAAAGCCATTCGTCTATTAATTCCGTAAACCTCGGCGATCCCACATCATAATTCAGATGTCCCGTATCATAAAAATGCTCCGCCTCCAGCGCATCCTCCATATCATGTACCTCAACGTCATATTGCTCAAATACAGCGTCCGTCATCGCGCGCACTCTGCGCAGAAGCTCAGGCTTCTCGTATTTGGGATTCCACGGCATCCATATGGCTCTTATGCGTATATCATTTTCATTACAGTAATTTATTATATTTTCAAGAGCGTCAATATTTTTCTTAAATTTCTCATCCGGAAGATTGAAAAATTCCTTCTCATAATTTTCCATCGTCCTTGCAAGAGCCGAATCAGATACCGCTCCGTGATAAACATTTTTCTCCTGCGGGAGATACTTATACGGAAGTGGATTCTGTCCGTGAAGAAGCCTGTCAAAACCGTCCGTTATCAAAGGATAAAAACGGTCACGCTCAAAATACGCATACGGAACATATACGTCCTTATGCCAGATATAAGTCGGATTTGTCTCAAATTCATCATATAACGTCAGATAATTCAGACCTATCACAAGATTCGAGCCGATATTTATATAACGCTTCTGAAGCATTTCCCAAAGGTCAGTCACAACACCGTAGTCAAGACCGAGATTTATATATTCTGAACTGCTCTGTTCCTCTATATAAGAGGAAATGACTACACTGTTGCCGAAAAAAACCTTATCCCATACTTTTTCAGGATGATGATTTTGTGTTATCTCAAAATCGTTTTTAACAAAGTAGTCACTATCCGCTATAAAATTATTATGCGTCAGCGAAAGGTCACATACGGTTATCATAAACACAACCGCTAATATTACTGCAATTTTTTTCATAGCTATAACCTTATAAACCCTTTAAGTATTTCCAAGAACTGTTCAGGTGTAACCGTCATAAGAAGCGTGTTAAACGCGAACAGCATATTTACAATAATACAGCGCAAAACATATACAGGTCTTTTCATTTTACGCTTATCCACAGTAGTAAGTCCGAACAGGTTCTCCAGTCCCAGACAAAGACCGTTATAAACACCGCCGATTATATATGGCAGTGTAAATCCGTGCCACATTTCCATAACGAACATAACGATAAATCCCATGCCAGCAGATGCCCACCTGCCGAGCTTTTTTCCATTAAGCACAACAAAGATATGCTCTCTCACCCAATCGGAAAGAGTGATATGCCAATTGCGCCAGAACTGTGTAAACGAAGCTGCCGCCCATGGCCTGCGAAAATTCTCAGGCACGGTATAGCCCATTGCCGAACCAACCGCAATTGCAATATCACTGTAGCCGGAAAGGTCAAAATACAAAAACAGATAGCTGAATATAACCACAAGTATACTGATATACCAATGTTTTTCCGTTCCAACAAGAAAAGTGAAAACCGCGCTTACAAAATAAAGCACTACCATTTTCTTAAACATGCCCCGTATAAACCGTTTTACATATCCGATAAATTTATCCGCTGTCAGCTCCGCAGGTTTGTTAAATACCTTTTGAAAATCTCTGTAACGGAAAATAGGTCCTGACGTAAAAGTAGGAAAGAACAGCAGATAATTTGCATAAGTCAGAAAAGGTATTTTCATTTCCGTATAATACACAAAATACATGGCGTCCACCGCTTTAAGCATGGTATACGCAATACCTACAAATGTTATTATCACAGGCAGCTGAGGAAAAAATTCCGTCATACGGCCGTAAAAAAACGGCGCAGTGCACAAAATACTGAAAAATACGAAGAAAAACCGCCGTGTTTTTTTCAGCGGTTTCAGTATTCGCGCAAAAATAAATGTTACCAGCATATAACCTATACTGAACAGAGCAAGCTGCCATGATACATACGCTATAACCGAGATACTCGCAAAAATCAGCGCCTTCGGACTGAAATCCTTTTTAAATATAAGACGGGAAAGTCCCGACAACAGTATCATAATACCGCAGGCTATAAGCAGCCGAAGCAATATATTTGTCTGAAGATACCACATTTATTATACCTCTTTGATTTATGACAGCTTACTGTCAACAACCTCTGCTATTTCATCAATTGTATTCATAGGATAAAGCGTAATATCCTTCTGTGTTATTTCAATATTATATGTCTGCTCAATAAAATGGATAATTTCCACCGCTCCAAACGAGTCAACAAATCCCTCGTTGAACAAATGCACATCGTCCGTAAAATCAGGGTCATCATCAATTTCAAACTTTTCCTGTATAAACGCTCTCAGCTTATCCTTTATTTCTTCCATTTCTATATCTCCTTTATTTATCAATATATTCCTTTCTTAGTCCCACGCGGTCAATCTTGCCGCTCGGTGTATGAGGAAATTTTTCTATAGTGACAATTTTTGACGGAATCATATATGAAGGGACATATTTTTTCAGTTCCAGCTTAAATTTTCTTGCCGCAATTTCAACTGTCGTCTCAATAAACAGTACTATTTCCTGATTATCAGCGTCAAACAGCGCGCATGCGCTGTCAACATCTTCCACAGCAGCGGCCGCGCTCTCTAAATCCCCAAGCTCAATTCTATTTCCGCGCAGTTTTATCTGGCTGTCCTTTCTGCCGAGGAAAATTATATTTCCCTCCTCATTTTCATAAACTAAATCACCTGTACGATAAATTCTGTCTTTATATATTGTATTCAGCGGATTTTGAACAAATACTTTAGCCGTAATTTCAGGCGCGTTCCAATAACCGAGAGCAATACCCGTACCGCTTATACAAAGCTCGCCCTGTTCACCGGTTTTACACAATTTATCCTCTTCATTAAGTATAAGCGCACGCATATTACCGCACACCTTACCGATAGGCAGTGTTTCATGATTTTCAAATTTTCTGTCCACAACATAATAAGTCACAATATCTGTTGCTTCAGTCGGTCCGTACATATTAACGTACATACACTCAGGCAAATATCTTCGCCATATATTAAGCTGTGTATTCGGCATTACCTCTCCGGCAAAAAGTATCAATTTTAAATCCGGAAGCGGCGTATGCTCAAGAACACCGCCGTTGGCCACGCTTATCATAACAGTAGGCACCCAGAATATACATGATATTCTGCTCTCCGCCATATAGTCCATCAGCTTTTCAGGATACATAAACAGAATTTCAGGAATAATCATTGTTTTTGCGCCCGTATAGAAAGCGGTATACATATCAAATACCGAATTATCAAAATGAAAGGCTGACTGCATACCTATTATGCTGCTGCCGTCAATCGGAAACGTCTCAACAATCCATTCGATATAATCCAGCACGCCCCTGTGTGATACAGTCACGCCTTTAGGCACGCCTGTTGAGCCTGACGTGTACATAATATACGCAGGATCAAGGTCACACACGCTGTCAAGCGCTCTGTCAACAGCTTCATTATCTGCATTTGAGCATATCAGCTCATCAAAAACAAATATGTCCGTATCAAGATTTAACGTCAGCAGTCTTTCTTTGCCCTCGCTATCAGTAATAATAGCTGAGGGACGAAGATTTTCAGTTGTCTTTTCCATTCTTGCAAGAGGAATTGCGTAATCAACCGGTACATACGGCGATGCGCTATACATCGCTCCCATAAAGCAGATAATTGAATTTATACTTTTAGGAAGATACACAATAACAGGACTTGTCCTGCCCGTTACAACACGTTTTATAAGACTGCTGCCTATAATACGGCCTTTTTCACGCAGCTCCGCAAAGGAAATTTTGCCGTCCTTATCCTCAAATACCGTTTTATTTTTAAACTTCTCCGCCGCCTGCTCTAAAAGATATACGGCGCTCTGCATCATTTTATCCATTTTTATATTCCTTAATTATTTTAAGCTGTTCTTTAAGGTTACACGGTCTATCTTATCATTCGCTGTATGCGGAAACTTATCCATAACAATAAGCTCCGATGGAAGCATATAATTTGGTATATACTTTTTAAGCTCAAGATTAAGTTTTCTTAGCTTAAATTCCTGTTGGCTTTCTATAAACATTACAATCTGCTGATTTTTTTCATCAAACACCGCGCATGCGCCTTTTACTCCATCTACGCACATAGCGGCATTTTCAATCTCACCAAGCTCAATCCTGTTGCCCTTAACCTTAACCTGATTATCCATACGTCCAATATAAATTATCAGTCCCTCTTCATCTATATACGCAAGGTCACCCGTACGGTAAATACGTTCCTCATAATACGGATTTACGGGATTTTGGGTAAACGCTTTTGATGTAATATCAGGTTTATTCCAATAGCCCAGTGAAACACCTGTACCGACAACACATATTTCACCCTGTTCGTTTGTTTTGGCAATTTCATTCTTTTCATTGAGAATGATTATACGCATGTTTTCACACGCTTTCCCTATAGGCAGTGAATCGCTGTCCTTAAACGGCCTGTCTACAATATAATAGGTACAGACATCAGATATTTCAGTCGGGCCGTATAAATTCGCATAGGTACACTGTGGCTGTGCCTTACGCCATATGTTAAGCTGCGTATTTGGCATCACCTCTCCGCAGAACACCACATTTTTAAGCCTTGGCATTTTTATCTCAGAAAGAACGCCGGAATTCGCCACATTAATCATTACCGTAGGCACCCAGAAAATTGTTGTAATATCATTATCTCGTACAAACTCCGGCAATTTAAGCGGAAACATAAACAGTGTCTCCGGAATTATAATCATTTTCGCGCCTGTCAAAAGACAGCTGTATATATCAAATATAGAATTATCAAAATAAAACGGCGCCTGATTTCCAAGCACACTGTTTTCGTCAATACCAAAGGTTTTTCTTACCCACATCGCGTAATCAATTACGCCTCTGTGCGGAACAGTAACACCCTTAGGCTCACCTGTTGAGCCTGACGTAAACATTATATAAATCGGGTCAGTATCAATTACCGCTGAAAGCGTCTTTTCTACGAGCTTTTCATCAACTGTTGTCTCAATAAGTTCCTCATAAATATGAACGCTAACTGTTTTGGGAATATTCATTATCTTAAGCGTTTCCATACCTTTTTTATCGGTAATTATATGACCTCTGCCCTGAAGACTGTCTACAATTTTCTGTATTCTGTTCGCTGGCATATCATAAGCAACCGGTACATACGGATTCGCGCTGTACATCGCTCCCATAAAACAGACAAGACATGATATGCTTTTTTTCAAATATACCATTACAGGCGCAGGCATATAACCATCAGGAGCAATCTTTGCAAGAGCCGTTCCAACAGCTTTTCCTTTACTTTGTAAAGCTTTAAAGGTTATTTCTCCCCATTCATCAGAAACTGCTGTTTTGTCACCGTATTGCTCAGCAACCCTGTCAAGCAGTCTGACCGCGGAATTCAAATGCACCATAATTTCCTCCATAACGCCAAAATATTAAACAATAATTTTTATTTTATTTCCATACTAATCCATTATTAATTATAGCATTTTCATTATACCGTGTCAAGGCGTAAATAACCTCAGCATAGCAATCAATTTAATACTTATATTATTATTTTTTTATAATTCCTTCACCATCAAAAATTGGAATAAAGCTCTTGGAGGCTGTACCGCCTTCCTGAATGAAAGCGTTTTCCACACCTATATTAACAGCAAAATCAAGTATTTCATCATATTCATCCGCTGTAACTTTCCTGTTTATTTCAGGATAATTCCTCACATATTCCATCGGAGTATACTGATTCATAATACTCATATAAATACTGTGTCCATATGTTTTATACAAATATTCAATAACCGATTTTGAATTATCAGTATATGACGGCAATATCAGATGACGAACAATAACACCTTTTTGAATAAGTCCGTTTTCATCAAATGCGCATTTGCCTGTCTGCCTCTCCATTTCCGCCAAAGCCGCCTTTACGATTTCTGGATAGTCACGGGCGTAGGAATATTTTTCGGCTATATTATTATCCGCATATTTAAAGTCGGGCAGATAAACATCTATATATCCTTCGAGTACTTTTAACACTTCGGCGTCCTCATATCCTCCGCAGTTATATATTACAGGAATTTTCAATTTGTCCCGCGCGATATCCAAAGCAGTTATAATATGAGGAACATAGTGTGTAGGAGTAACCAGATTAATATTATGAGCTCCGTTACTCTGCTGTTCAAGAAAAATTTCGGCAAGACGTTCCGCCGTAATTTCAAATCCGCCGTGTTTCGCGGTTATCTCTCTGTTCTGACAATATACACAGCGCAGATTACAGCCTGAAAAAAATATTGTTCCGCTCCCGTTTGTACCGGAAATACACGGCTCCTCCCACATATGCAAATAAGCCTTGGCGGCATACAGTCTGTCACTCTGACCACAGTATCCTAATGTCTTACTTCTGTCAATCCCGCATTTTCTGGGACAAAACATACATTTTTTATTATATTTATAGACCATTTAAGTCGTCTCTCTCCTTATACATTCTTATAACTCGTTGTCAAAATTGGCTTGAATATGGGCGTTATGACGTTTCGTCCCAAATCTCTTCATATTTTCTTGTGAATATCTTTTGTAAGTTGGAACGTCAAAAAGCGTCAAGCGATAGCAGGTTGTCACGCAGTCAAACAGCGTTTATGGGGTAACCTGCTAATTTTACTCCGTGAAAGCGGTATATAGCAAGGACTTTACGTTTACTACTCCGTAACTTCTCTATGAAGTGGAGATGGCGAAAGTATTTGTTGCTTTTACCCTATTGATTGCCGCGCGGCAGGGACAGACACGGGTGGCTGATTCTGCTGGTTCCCGTTGCGTAAAGCTGATTTATTTTGTTTAATACTCGCCCATATCTTTTGATTTTTTTAAAGTTCCAATCCAATCATGTGATTTGCCGTTAAAATTTTCCGGATTTACAGGATAATGAATATTATAAAGATAGCCTTCCTCGCCGTAACGTCCATGTACAACTTCGTCTAAGTATTTTTCTTCTGCACAAATATTAACAATTTCCAAACACATCAAAACATGAGAGCTGCCCTCTACTATTTCACGTTCCCATAAATAACGGCATTCTAAGTTGAGAAAACATTCTTTAATCATCGGAGCATTCACGATTGAAGCTTTCTCAGATGTCAACCCAGACAATGTGATTTCATCGTTATCAAACCCGTTATTCGCTATCGTATCGCTACACTTATCATAAAATTCTAAAGATGGAAAATTAATTACTGCTTCATTTGTTTCTCTTATACTCTGATATAAATGACCACTTTTATTAACACTTGACAATATTGCATAGAAACCGTTTGGACTTCCATTAAAACATGCCCATGATTGCAGACAGGCGTTAGGCTTTCCATTGGATTTATATGTGGTTACAACGAATAACGGTGATGGTATTGCCGTCACAAATTCCATCCATGAAAAGCCATATGTTTCCATTTCAGACATTGATTTTGGTATAATTGAATACTCTCTTTTCATCATACTCTCCTCCAATTATATGATTTGTTCTCAGTTTCGCCATACGAGTGCGGCCTTTACTTGTCTTTCATTTTATAATATAACAGCAAAATCTTCTACCAATAACGTGGTACTCATTCAAAAAAGGTCAGTGGGTTTGGGATACTCCTCAATAAGTGTTTTTACAGAAGAGGGTACCCTCTTCCTATGCTTGCTCTTCAATTTTTATGCTCCCACATATGAAAGGAAAAGAACGAAAGCAAATAAGCCACATTCGTTAAACAGATATAGATAATCGCACTCCAAAAAGGTAATTACCCGCATATCTACTTATAGCTTTTTGTAAGCCCTTGTAGAGTATGGGCGTCAAAAAAGCGGCAAAGAATTATTTTCTGTGCTTGCAATCACAATCCCACAAATCCGAAAAGCAAGCAAATATGCGGCATTTTAACATTTTTGACTTTGCGCTGCTGAAAATTATAATACTATTTTTTATAATTCATCACAATATCTTCATAACCTCGCTAAATGCCCGCGCGGTTTTTTTCAAATCTTCATATGTGTGCGCATCACTTAAAAATACTGATTCAAACTGTGACGGCGCAAGATATATTCCGCGTCTAAGCATTTCATTAAAATACTTTTTAAATTTTTCCGTATCAGAACCGCATGCGCTGTCAAAATCAACAACAGCTTTGTCTGTAAAAAATATGCTGAGCATTGAGCCTATTCTGTTTATGCATATGTCAACACCATTTTTTTTCGCGGCTGATTTAAATTCCTTCTCCAGATATTCACCTTTTTTTTCAACTTCATCATATATTTCCGTATGCTCCTGCAAATATTTAATCTGGGTATTACCCGCCGCCATTGCAAGAGGATTTCCTGATAAAGTTCCGGCCTGATACACTGGTCCGGAAGGAGAAACAAAATCCATAACGGCCTTTTTGCCGCCATACGCTCCAACAGGCATACCGCCGCCGATAATTTTACCAAAGGTAATAATATCCGCGTCCAGTCCAAATAAACCGATAGCTCCTGACAAAGATAAACGAAATCCCGTCATTACCTCATCAACAATAAAAATACTGTCATATTTCTTGGTTAGTGAACGAATTTTCTGCAAAAATCCATTTTCCGGCAATACAACTCCCATATTTCCCGCTACAGGCTCGACTATAACAGCCGCTGTTTTATTTCCATATTTTTCAAATGTTCTTTCAAGAGCGTCAACATCATTATAAGGTAAAACAATTGTGTATTTTGCAAATTCCTCAGGTACACCGGCAGAAGAAGCGCTTCCAAAAGTCGCCGCTCCCGAACCTGCCTTAATAAGCAGTGAATCGCTGTGTCCGTGATAACAGCCCTCAAATTTTATAATTATATCCCGTCCTGTGTATCCTCTCGCAAGACGCAGAGCGGACATTGTCGCTTCCGTACCGGAATTTACCATTCTTACCTTATCCACACACGGTACAATATCACATATACGCTGTGCCAGCTCCGTCTCAGCAATACACGGAGCTCCAAACGAAAGTCCATTATCCGCCGCCGTCTTTACCGCGTCTGTAACACATTTTTTCGCGTGTCCCAGAAATATCGGCCCCCATGACCCGACATAATCTATAAATTCATTGCCGTCTATATCGTAAATCCGGCTTCCATTGGCTCCCGCGATAAAAAGAGGATGTGTTCCCACGCTGGCAAATGCCCGTACAGGCGAATTTACACCCCCGGGAATATATTTTTTTGCTTTATTAAAAGCCGTCTTGCTTTTCTCTGTATTCATAGTATCAGTCCTCTGCTAATTATTATAAAAATTATATCACTATATACAATATATTGTCAATTCTCTTGCTTTTTGCCGTATTGAGTGATAAAATTATTATACAAAAATTATGAAAGGATTTCGGTATAAATGCAGCTTTCACTTATCAGCATCAGTCATGAAAAAGCTCCGCTTCATATACGTGAAAAGGTTTCTTTTACAAAGAAAAAACAATCTGAAATTCTGGACTATATAAAACTTAATATTGCTGAAGAAGCCATAATATTATCCACCTGCAACCGGTGTGAATTTTATATGGCAGGCAATAAGGACAGCGGCACAAAGCTCATTATATATTTAAAATCCCTTGCGGGCAGTGATATAGAAAAATATATTACTGTTTACAAAAATGACGAATGCTGTAAACACCTTATGCTTACGGCGGCAGGACTGAAATCTATGATTATAGGAGAGGATCAGATTTTAGGACAGGTAAAAGAAGCGCATGAATTCTCAATGTGCTGTAAAGTCAGCGGTAAATATCTGAACACGCTTTTCCGTATGGCTGTGACAGGCGCAAAAAAAGTAAAAACCCAAACGCTTCTTTCAAAGACGCCTGTTTCCGCCGCAACTATTTCTATAAAACTGTGTCAAAATATTCTGGGAACACTGGAAGGAAAAAATATACTGATAATCGGAGCAAGCGGAAAAACAGGCTCCGTCATACTCAAAAATTTACTTTCCGTAAAGCATAGCGGTATATTCGCGACCTCACGTACACACGGTAAAACAACCGCCGCCGCTGACGGAGCAATAACTGTTGATTATGAAAAACGCTATGAAAATCTTGATATATACGATGCCGTAATAAGCGCCACCTCAAGTCCTCATATTGTGCTTGAAAAAAGCAAAATAAAATCAGCGCTGAAAACAAAAAAAACACGAATTTTTATTGACTTAGCCATACCGCGTGATATTGATGTGGAAAATAATAATAATACCTTTTATAAAAATATTGATGATTTGCGTGAAATTGCCGATGAAAATAATAAAATCAAAATTCTTGAAGCAAAAAAGGCTGAAAAACTTTTAGATGCATATATAGATGAATTTCGTATATGGAAGCTGTTTACAGATAATGAGCCGCTTTTCACACATATTGAAGATAATATAAAAAATACGGACAGAAAAAAAGCCTTCAAAAACAAAATATATGACATAAAAGCCAAAAATAATTATAATAGCTTTCGGAAATTTATAGAAACTCTTGAGGAGAAATCATATGGATATTAAAATAGGCTCACGAAAAAGCGCTCTCGCGCTTAAACAAACAGAAGCTGTCATAAAAATATTAAAAACACATTTTCCCAATGACAGCTTTCAGATTACCGGCATCTCGACAACAGGCGATAAATATACTGACAAGGCGCTTCAGAGCTTTAACAGCAAAGGAATATTCATAAAAGAAATCGAATCAGCTCTTCTTGACGGTACAATCGACATGGCTGTCCACAGCGCAAAAGATATGCCGGCCCAAATATCTGACGAGCTTGAAATAAGCGCCGCACTCCTGCGCGAGGACAGGGGAGACGCGCTGATTCATTTTAAAAGCATTGAAGATATAAAGATAATAGGAACAGGAAGTATAAGACGCAAAATGCAGGCTGAACAATTATTTCCAAACTCGGAATTTAAACAAATCAGAGGCAATATCCATACACGCGTAGAAAAAATAAAAAATGGGGAATATGACGCGGTTATAATGGCAAAAGCGGCAATTAACCGCCTTGGAATAAATAGTATAAATATTACGGATTTATCAGACAGTTTAATCTGCGCAGCAGGTCAGGGTATACTGGTTGTTGAAACTGTAAAAGGAAAATTTCAGAAATATACAGAAGCGATAAATGACACCGCTGTAATGACAGAGCTTATCGCGGAAAGAACATTTCTAAAACACACAAACGGTGGATGTCATACGCCATGCGGAGCGTCAGCGATATATAAAGACGAAAAAATTATAATGAAAATCTTTTATTCTGATAACGGCAAAAATATTACTCTTGAAATGACAGGAAATAATCCCGAACTGCTTGGAACAGCCATGGCCAAGAAAGCACTAAGGATAGCGGAGGAAAAATAAATGGTCTATTTAGTAGGCGCGGGTCCCGGTGACATCGGACTTATTACTCTTAAAGGAATTGAATGTATTAAAAAAGCCGATGTAATTGTATATGACCATCTTGTAAATCCCACACTTTTTAGCTACGCAAAAGAAAACTGCTTACTTATTTACGCGGGAAAAACCGCCGGCGCTCATCATATGGAACAGAAAAAAATAAATGATATTCTTGTAAAATACGGAAAAACAAATATAGTTGTACGCCTTAAGGGCGGAGACCCGTTTATCTTCGGCAGGGGCAGGGAAGAGGCCTCAGCGCTTATACAAAATAATATTCCTTATGAGATAGTATCAGGTGTATCCTCATGCTACAGTGTTCCTCAATACAGCGGTATTCCTGTAACGCACCGCGGTGTTTCATCTTCTTTTCATGTAATAACAGGTCACGAAAAAGACAAAAATGAATCCGTAAATTACAGCTCGCTTGCAAAGCTTAACGGAACACTTATTTTTCTTATGGGACTTAACAGCGCTGAAAAAATTTCATTAAAGCTTATAGAAAACGGTATGGACAAAAATACAGGAGCGGCAGTTATTTCTGAGGGGACAACACAAAAACATCATTGTATAACAGGAACTCTTAAAGAACTTCCCGTCATGGCTGAAAAAATGCACGCTCCGGCAATAATTCTTGTGGGAGATACAGTAAGGCTTCAAAATAAATGGTTTATACCATTAGAAAAAAATATCCTTGCCACGGGAACAAAGCTAATAAATAAACAGCTTCAAAAAGCCTCCGGAAACAGAATTACTGAAATCTCTCTTATCAGGACTATTCCGTTAAATTATGATATATTTGAAAATACAGACTTACAGCGTTTTTCTCACATAATTTTTAGCAGTCCAAACGGCGTCAATATTTTTTTTGATTATATGCTCCGAGCAAAAAAAGACATCAGAGCTCTGCAAAATATACAGATTGCCGCAGTAGGAAAGAAAACTGCGGCCTCTCTGGAAGAAAAAGGCTTATTCGCGGATATTATTCCTGACATACATCAAAGCAGCGAGCTTGCAAAAATACTCTGCAAAAGAAATCATACGGAAATGCTTCTTATACGCGCAGAAAACGGCAGCGATAAAATGACAGATATTTTCAAAAATAATAATGTTAATTTTACTGATTTAAAATTATACAGAACGGAAATAGATTATACAAAAAAGGAGCTGCTTAATTTGTTTATTAAAAGTATGGATTACATTATCCTTTCAAGCGGAAGCGCGGTAAAAGCGTTTTCTGAATTAGCCGAAATACAAACCAACGCAAAATTCATTTCAATAGGCAGCGAAACAACAGCGTCAGCGGAGAAATACGGTATAAACATTTACAAAACAGCCGAAAACGCTTCAGCAGAAGGAATTATTAAATGTATCAGGGAGGATTTTGAATGATAAAAAGACCTAGACGACTACGTAAAAATCAACAAATACGTGACCTTGTTCACGAGGTATCAATAGATAAATCTGATTTAGTTTACCCTATGTTTATTATTGACGGTGAAACAGAGGATATAGCGTCCATGCCGGAAATAAAGAGATACTCGCTTAATGACCTGCCAAAGGCTTTATCTGAAGTAACCGCGGCAGGAATTAAAGCAGTATTATACTTTGGTATTCCGAAACATAAGGATGAAACGGGAAGCGAGGCATATAATTATAACGGAATTGTTCAGCGGGGTATACGCCTCACAAAAGAACTCTATCCTGAGCTTATAGTAATCGCGGACATATGTCTTTGCGAGTACACATCGCACGGACACTGCGGAATTGTTGAAAACAACTGTGTCATTAATGATAAAACCCTTCCTCTTCTGGTAAAGGCTTCTGTTTCCTGTGCCGAAGCAGGCGCGGATATTGTCGCTCCATCTGATATGATGGACGGCAGAATCGCCGCAATAAGAACAGCGCTTGATGAAAATACGTTTGAAAATGTACTTATTATGTCATACAGTGTTAAATATTCCTCCGCATTTTACGGTCCGTTCCGTGACGCGGCTGACAGCGCGCCGGCTTTCGGCAGCAGAAAAAGCTATCAGATGGATTTCCGCAATAAAAAAGAGGCTGTCATGGAAACCAGACTTGACATTGACGAAGGGGCCGATATTATAATGGTAAAACCGGCACTGCCTTATCTTGATGTTGTAAAAACAGTTAGTGAAAATTTCAGCGCACCGCTTGCCGCTTATCATGTGAGCGGAGAATACTCTATGATAAAAGCGGCGGCACAAAACGGCTGGATTGACGAAAAAGCCGCTGTAATGGAAAGTCTTACTGCCATGAAACGGGCGGGAGCAAAAATACTTATAACATATTACGCGGTTAAAGCCGCAAAGTGGCTGGGGGAAATGTAATGTATCCTGTTATGCTTAATATAAATGGCAAATTATGTACTGTTATAGGCGGCGGTAAAGTAGCTCTTCATAAAGTAAAAAAACTTTCTCAAGGCGGAGCTTATGTTAAGGTTATAAGCGCCGAATTTATTAACGGTTTTGCGGAATTTGAAACAATAACTAAAAAATATTCTCCGTCAGATATTGAAAATTCATTTCTTGTAATCGCCGCAACGGATGATATTGAATTAAATAAAAAAATTGTGGATGACTCACACAAACGAAATATTTTAGCGTCTATAGCTGATAATGCTGACTATTCTGATTTTATATCTCCAGCTTCTGTCACAAGCGGAGACATAACGCTTTCTGTTTCAACCAACGGAAAATTTCCTATGCTGGCAAAAAAACTATGCTCGGACAAGACTGACAAACTAAACTTTTTCAGTGGTATACTGCCAATACTTGAAAAATACCGCAGGCATATTATAAAAATGAATTATATTAATAAGCAGGAATTACTTGAATTTATGCTGTCAGAAGAAATGCTTGAATATGCGCAAAATAATACCGATGTTTTCCGGAAAAGACTTCAGGAAAGGTTTCCGCATTAATCCTCACATTTATTTTATGTAAAAATAAACAATGGACAAATTCAAAATAGAATGATATAATAATATATATTTAAACTTGGGGGCATATTTTATGGAAAAAGAAATGTATGTGACTGTTACAGGCTTTTCACATTATTACGGAAGAAAACCATTTGCAATAGGCAATGTACTTGTCTGCGCTAAAGACCCCTCAAATAAATATGATTCAGAGTCTATTATTGTGCTTCTGCCTATTATTGGTCAGATAGGTTTTATTGCAAATAACACGCAATATATTGCCGGCGGTACAATGAGCGCTGGAAGAATTTACGATAAGGTCGAGGATAAATTTTATATACGCGTTATGTTCACGACTCAAAGTAAAATAATTTGCCGTATAGAAAGCGGCAGTGAGGAAGAGCTTGAAAAGGAGATACAGACTCAGCTTATGCAGAATAACGGCTGGTCACAGTGATATAGAGGTGGAATTTTTGAAAAAACCCGAATCAAATAAAATCAAAGTAAAGATTTTATCGGTGTTAAAAGCAATACGCTTTAAAAAGATTAAAATAAGTATTGTAGATGCTTCTGTAATACTTATTGTGCTTGTACTGGCAGGTATCGTTATAGTACCGTCCCTGTCTCAATGTATAAATAACAGAAAAGAAACAGTCTGTGAATACCATATAAATACAATGCTTGCCATCTTATCAGAAGAGCTTACAGCGGAAGAAGAGCAGGGCGGAACCTATTGGCATGACCTGATTAAGAATGGTAATTATCAAAAACTTATAGCGTCGCTTCACGATAAAACCGGTTTAAATAAATTTAGTCCCGCGGATTATTATATTCAAACCGGTGAAGAAGACATTACTCTTTTCTGTAAGGAACACAAAAGAATAACTGACTGTTCAATTCGTTTTTCCAAATTGCAGAATGTGAATGTAGAGGTTGCAGCAAAACCGATGCTAAGCAGACAAATTGCGTATCTGACAGTAAGCGGTCCTGATACATACTATCAGGGCGATTCGCTTGACAGTGAAAATCCCGAAAAAATGATTTTCATTGGCCGTGAAGCGGACAGAGCTATTCAAAATCTGAAAGTTACAGCCGTATATGTAGGCGGAACGCACAAAGAGCTGGAACGCGGAAGTTATACTATTACAACAGATATTCTTAACATGTCAAAATCAGGTCAGACACATCTGATAATAAAGTCACACTCTGACTCTGTATGGGATAACAGCGCTTATGTACCGTTCGTTATTGATGTAATAGGCGTTGAAGATGTCGCGCCGCTTATTGTTAACGGAGGTGTCTCAGGCAAATTTGAGCTTGCTTCATGGGAATGGCGCAGTTACGTTGAAGAAGCTAGTCAAAATGCAGACGGTAAAGATTTCGACGCTTCAATTATATATTATGACGGACATTATTATTACTATCCCGATGGACTTCATATTACAAACAGCAACAAAAATGATACACCGTTTAAATATGCTCTGAATATTGATGATAATACAAAAGCGGCATATTATATTAAATTTGATACAAAATCCGTTATTCTGAATGAAAGCGATACAAAAAATCCGCGTAATGGAAGTCTTAAGGTTGAAAATGACCTTGTATATATATGGCAGGAAAACGCCAGCAAGGAGCTTGACAAAGGCTGGATTCGTGTTTACTGCGAGCTTAAAAAATATTGAGTATAAAATAACGGCAGACATAATGTCTGCCGTTATTCTTATTTAATTTTAAATTATTCAGCCTCTTCGTTTTCCACTTCTTCTCCGTCTATTGTAATATTAATATCCTTATACATACTCATACCTGTTCCGGCAGGAATAAGCTTACCTATAATAACATTTTCTTTTAAACCGAGAAGCGGGTCAACCTTACCCTTTATAGCCGCGTCAGTAAGAACCTTTGTTGTTTCCTGGAATGACGCTGCTGAAAGGAATGAATCCGTTGCAAGTGAAGCCTTTGTAATACCAAGCAGTACTGGAGAATATGTCGCAAATTCTGTTCCGCCTGCCTCCTCGACTCTTTTATTCGCTTCTTCAAGCTCAAACTTATCAACAAGCGAGCCAATCAAAAGGTCAGTTTGACCTGCTTCCTCAACCCTTACCTTACGAAGCATCTGACGCGTAATAACTTCAACGTGCTTGTCATTAATATCAACACCCTGCATACGATAAGTTCTCTGAACCTCACGGGAAATATATACCTGCACCGCGCTCGGACCTTTTATATGAAGAAGGTCATTAGGATTAACACTACCTACTGTAAGCTCATCACCGGCTTCAATAATATCACCGTCATGCACTTTTATACTTGAGCCATAAGGTATCGTATAAGTCTTTGCCTCACCGGTTTCATCATTTTGAACAATAACTTCTCTTTTTCGCTTTGTTTCACTAACTGTAATTCTGCCGCCGATTTCGGAAATAATCGCAAGACCTTTAGGACGTCTTGCTTCAAACAATTCCTCGACACGCGGAAGACCCTGTGTAATATCACTGCCCGAAGCAACACCGCCGGCATGGAATGTACGCATTGTAAGCTGTGTACCAGGCTCACCGATTGACTGAGCAGCAATAATGCCAACAGCTTCACCGACATTAACAAGCTCTCCTGTGGCAAGGTTAGTACCATAACACTTCGCGCATACGCCAATTTTGGATTTACATGTAAGCACGCTTCTGATATATACCTTTGTAATACCAGCTTTTATAATTTCATTGGCCTGGTCATCAGAAATAAGCTCACCGCCGTTTACAATAACAGCACCTGTCCGCGGATGCAAAATATCCTCCATTGCTGTACGGCCTACTATACGGTCATGAAGCGGCTCGATACTTTCTTTGCCGTCTGTGATTTCTGTCACCCATTCACCCTCTGTTGTACCACAATCTATTTCATGAACAATAACATTCTGAGATACATCAACAAGACGGCGTGTAAGATAACCTGAGTCGGCTGTTCTTAGGGCTGTATCTGTAAGACCTTTACGCGCGCCGTGTGATGAAATAAAGTACTCAAGTACATTAAGACCTTCACGGAAATTAGCGCGAATAGGAATTTCAACTGTTCGTCCCTGTGTGTCCGCCATAAGTCCACGCATAGCCGCGAGCTGACGAATCTGGTTAACACTGCCGCGGGCACCGGAGTCGGCCATCATGAATATTGGATTAAATTCACCCAAATGCTCCATCATCGCGTCTGTAACATCACCGGAAGCCTTTGCCCATACCTTAATAGTCTGCTGATAACGTTCATCATTTGTCAGCAAGCCCATTTGGTACATCTGCATAATAGATTCGACTTCTTTTTCCGCTTGAGCAAGAATTGCTTTTTTCTTTTCGGGCACTTCAATATCAGATACAGCAACAGTAATAGCGCCCTTTGTTGAATACTTATAGCCTGTAGCTTTAATTTTATCAAGTACCTCCGCTGTTTCGGAAGTACCGCATACTCTGATACATCTGTCTATAATCTTTCCAAGCTGTTTCTTTTCAACTATGAAATCAACCTCAAGCTCAAAAATATTTTCAGGATTTTTTCTGTCAACAAATCCAAGATTCTGTGGAATATTATTATTAAAAATAATTCTGCCGACAGTTGTTCCAATCATTTTTGATTTTATTTCACCATCAAATTCCTTTGTAACCTCAACAAGAATTCTCTCGTGAAGTGTCACTTCATGATTATCATAAGCAAGAAGCGCCTCATCAAAGGATGTATATTTCTTAATTATAAGCTTTTTAATCACGCTTATAAGTTTTTTCAGTGAAATTTTAACCGAATTTTCAGGAAGAACAATTGTTATAGGGTTTGCGTGAATTTCTGTCTCATTCATTGCAACCTCAGGAAGCTCACGCACATATTTAAGCGCTTCTCTAATATCCGTAAAGCTTTTTATCGGCTCATCTTCCTTATAAAGAACCTGATTTTCTTCCTTCTCCATAGATACAAGCTGTTTTTTAAGAACCTCCAGCTTTGCCTCATCATCAAGAATAGTATCTATAATCCTGTCATAATGTTCCTTTTCAATTGTCAAATAATACGAACCTAAAATCATATCCTGTGTAGGAACAGTCACAGGATGTCCGTCCTGCGGCTTAAGCAGGTTATTTGCTGACAGCATTAAAAATCTTGCTTCAGCCTGAGCCTCAGGTGAAAGCGGAACGTGAATAGCCATCTGGTCACCGTCAAAATCGGCATTATATGCCGTACAAACAAGCGGATGCAGCTTCAGCGCATGTCCGTCAACAAGCTTTGGCTCAAATGCTTGAATACCAAGTCTGTGGAGTGTAGGCGCACGATTCAGAAGAACAGGATGCTCCTTGATAACATCTTCAAGAACGTCCCATACTTCAGTCTTTGTTCTTTCTACCATCCTCTTCGCGCTCTTTATATTATGAGCCAGTCCTCTTGAAACAAGCTCCTTCATAACAAACGGCTTGAAAAGCTCAATTGCCATTTCCTTAGGCACACCGCACTGATAAATCTTCATTTCAGGACCTACAACAATAACGCTTCGTCCTGAATAGTCAACACGCTTACCAAGAAGATTCTGACGGAAACGGCCCTGCTTACCCTTAAGCAAATCAGAAAGTGATTTCAGCGCTCTGTTACCGGGACCTGTTACAGTTCTTCCGCGGCGTCCGTTATTTATAAGCGCGTCAACCGCCTCCTGAAGCATACGCTTTTCGTTTCTGATAATAATATCAGGCGCGCCCAACTCAAGAAGTCTCTTAAGACGGTTGTTTCTGTTAATTACACGTCTATAAAGGTCATTCAAATCTGATGTCGCAAAACGTCCTCCGTCAAGCTGTACCATCGGACGAAGCTCCGGAGGAATAACAGGAACTACCGTCATTATCATCCATTCAGGACGATTTCCTGAAAGTCTGAATGCCTCTACTATTTCAAGCCTTTTTATTATTCTGGCTTTTTTCTGACCCTGCGCGCTTTCAAGCTCTTCCTTAAGCTCTACCGAAAGCTCATCAAGATTTATTCTTTCCAAAAGAGTTTTTATTGCTTCCGCGCCCATTCCGGCTTCAAATTTGTCTCCGTATTTTTCATACGCTTCACGATATTCGGCTTCGGAAAGCACCTGATTCTGCATAAGACCTGTTCCGCCTGGATTAATTACAATATAAGAAGCAAAATACAGCACTTTTTCAAGCTGACGCGGTGAAAGGTCAATTATAAGTCCCATTGATGACGGAACACCTTTAAAGTACCATATATGCGAAACAGGAGTAGCAAGAGAAATATGTCCCATTCTCTCGCGTCTTACCTTTGCCTTGGTAACCTCAACTCCGCAGCGCTCACAGACTTTACCTTTAAATCTTATTTTCTTATACTTACCGCAGTGACATTCCCAATCCTTTGTAGGACCAAAAATCTTTTCGCAGAAAAGTCCGTCCTTTTCAGGTTTTAATGTGCGGTAATTTATGGTTTCAGGCTTTAAAACTTCACCGTGTGACCAGCTCATTATTGTCTCAGGAGAAGCCAAGCCGATTTTAATTGCTTCAAAGCTGTTAAATTCTAACATTTAAAAACCTCCATAGTTTTCTTCACTCACACGTAATGATTAAAATTCATCGTCATCATCAAATGATTCTTCGTCTGTGATTTCACTGTCAAAATCATCATCCTCATCATAATCGTCTTCCAAAACCATACTTGCGTCGTCAAGACCGTCCTCATCAAGCGTGTCAATAATTCCGTCTCTGTCTTCCATCGTCTGCATCAGGTCTTCGCTTACAACGCCTTCATCGTCATCATCAAATGAAGCGTCAAGGTCAATTTCCTCCATATTATGATTAAGAATTTTTATATCAAGAGCCAATGATTGAAGCTCCTTAACCATTACCTTAAAGGATTCCGGTATTCCGGACTTCGGAATATTTTCTCCCTTTACAATTGCCTCATAGGTCTTTACACGTCCTACAATATCGTCAGATTTAACAGTCAGTATTTCTTGAAGCGTATAAGCAGCGCCATAAGCCTCCAGCGCCCAAACCTCCATTTCACCGAAACGCTGTCCGCCGAACTGAGCCTTACCGCCCAGAGGCTGCTGCGTAACAAGCGAGTACGGACCTGTTGAACGCGCGTGGATTTTATCATCAACAAGGTGGTGCAGCTTCAGGTAATACATTATACCGACAGTAACAGGATTATCGAACTTTTCACCTGTACGGCCGTCATATACAACTGATTTAAAATCAGGTCTAAGACCAGCTTCTTTAAACGCTGTTTTAAGGTCCTCGTCCTGAGCGCCGTCAAATACAGGAGTAGCCAGCTTGATAAACCTTCCTTCTCTCGCTTTTGACTTTGCATCTAATATATTTTTCTTAAAGTTATCATCTATTACAGTATTTTCAAGCTCTTCACGCGTTTTCATGCTAAGGCATCTGTACGCATAACCAAGATGCATTTCAAGCACCTGTCCTATATTCATACGCGAAGGCACGCCCAAAGGATTCAGCACAATCTGAAGCGGCGTACCATCTTCAAGAAACGGCATATCCTCCTGAGGAAGCACTCTCGAAACGACACCCTTGTTACCATGACGTCCAGCCATCTTATCACCAACAGAAATTTTTCTCTTCTGAGCGATAATACAGCGTACAACTTCATTAACACCAGGTGAAAGCTCATCGCCGTTTTCTCTTGTAAACTTCTTTACATCTATAATAATACCCTGCTCACCGTGCGGAACGCGAAGAGAGGTATCTCTTACTTCTCTTGCTTTCTCACCAAAAATCGCGCGAAGAAGTCTTTCCTCGGCTGTAAGCTCAGTTTCACCCTTAGGCGTAACCTTACCCACAAGAATATCTCCGGCATAAACCTCGGCGCCGACTCTGATAATACCCTGCTCATCAAGGTCTTTTAAGGCATCATCGGACACGTTAGGAATATCTCTTGTTATTTCCTCAGGACCAAGCTTTGTATCGCGGGCCTCACACTCGTACTCCTCCATATGGATTGATGTGAACACATCATTCTTTACAAGCTCCTCACTGATAAGAACAGCGTCCTCATAGTTATAGCCTTCCCACGTCATAAAGCCGATAAGGATATTTTTACCAAGAGCAAGCTCGCCGTTATCCATAGCCGGACCGTCAGCAATAATATCATTTCTCTTTACTCTTTCGCCTTCCTCTACAATTGGCTTCTGATTAATACAGCAGCTCTGATTGGAGCGGGCAAATTTAATCAGCTTATGAGTATGCTTAATACCGCTGTCGCCTTTAACCACAATCAAGTCAGAGGAAACCTTTTCAACAATACCGTCCTCTTTTGCAAGAACAGCGCTTCCCGAATCCTTAGCAATCTTATGCTCAATACCGGTACCGACAATCGGAGAATCTGTCATAAGCAAAGGTACTGCCTGACACTGCATGTTTGAACCCATCAATGCGCGGTTAGCGTCATCATTTTCAAGGAATGGGATACACGCTGTTACAACAGAAACCAACTGCCTCGGAGACACGTCCATATAATCAATTCTATCAGCAGGTACTTCAAGTATTTCATCTCTAAAACGCGCGCTGACCTTTTTATCAAGGAAATGTCCCTCGTCATCAAGCGGCTCATTAGCCTGAGCAACAATAAATTCATCCTCAGTATCAGCTGTCATATATATTATTTCGTCAGTTACACAGCCTGTTTCCTTATTAACCTTTCTATATGGAGCCTCGATAAATCCGTACTGGTCAATTTTCGCAAAGGTCGCTAATGACGTGATAAGACCGATATTCGGTCCTTCCGGAGTCTCGATAGGACACATTCTTCCGTAATGCGAATAGTGAACGTCTCTAACCTCAAAGCCGGCTCTTTCTCTTGAAAGACCTCCCGGACCAAGCGCTGAAATTCTTCTCTTATGACGAACCTCGGCAAGCGGGTTAGGCTGGTCCATGAACTGTGAAAGCTGTGAAGAGCCAAAAAATTCATTTATTGTAGCTATAATCGGTCTTATATTAATTAATGATGTCGGTGTTATAATTTCAAGCTCCTGAGTAGACATTCTCTCACGCACTGTTCTTTCCATACGCGCAAGACCTATTCTGAACTGATTCTGAAGAAGCTCACCTACGCAGCGTACACGTCTGTTGCCAAGATGGTCAATATCATCTATTGTACCGATACCATCAGCAAGATTTAAACAATAGTTTACAGAAGCAAACATATCATCGACAAGAATGTGCTTTGGAGCAAGCTCGTCAACATGAGCCCATATCTGTTCTCTAAGCTCATCCTCTGTTTTAGCGTTTTCAACTATTTCCTCAATAACTGATTTTCTTACCTTGTCAACAGGGAAATTTTCAATTTCAAAGTCGATATACTCGTCAAGATAAACCATATTATTAGAAAATACTCTTACCTTCTTACCCTCGACAAGAAGCTCAACCTTATTTACTCCCGCTCTTTCGATTTTCATTGCGGTCTCAGCAGATAGAGCGTCGCCCTCCTCGGCAATTATTTCACCCGTTCTGGGGTCTGCTACCGTTTCAGCAAGGATTTTTCCTTTAATTCTTGTTGAAATAGCAAGCTTTTTATTAAATTTGTATCTTCCGACCTTAGCGAGGTCATAACGCTTCGGGTCAAAGAACATATTCATGATAAGGGATTCAGCATTTTCTACATTAAGCGGTTCGCCTGGACGAAGTCTTTTATAAATTTCAAGAAGTCCCTCGTCTCTTGACTCGGACACATCCTTTTCAAGAGTTGCAAGAAGTCTTATATCCTCTCCGAACAATTCAAGAATTTCAGCATTTGAGCCAAGTCCCATAGCTCTTAACAGAACAGTTACAGGAATTTTTCTTGTTCTGTCAACTCTTACGGAGAATACATCATTTGAATCTGTCTCATACTCAAGCCATGCGCCTCTGTAAGGAATAACCGTTGAGCTGTATAGAGGCTTACCGGTTTTATCACGCTCAAACTCATAATAAATACCCGGTGAACGCACAAGCTGACTGACAATAACACGTTCAGCGCCGTTTATAATGAATGTTCCCTGCTCTGTCATAAGAGGAAAATCACCCATAAATATCTCCTGCTCTTTAATTTCACCGGTTTCAGTATTAATAAGTCTTACATTGACTTTTAAAGGAGCGGCATATTTCGCGTCACGTTCTTTACATTCCTCAACAGAATATTTTGAGTTATAATCAATATGATAATCAAAAAACTCAAGAACCAGCTTACCGGCATGGTCTGTTATAGGAGAAATATCATGAAATATTTCCTTTAGACCTTCCTCAATAAACCATTTGTAGGAATCCTTCTGTACCTCTATAAGGTTAGGCATATCTAAAACCTCTTTGATTTTAGAATAGCTAAGACGCACATTCTTTCCTGCTTCTACTTCATGCAGCATTTTCTTTAATCACCTCATCATATAATTTGTTCATTCTTTATTTCGCCAAAAAATAAACATGTTCAGTGTTTTTCCTTTTATCCTAAAATTCCTCCGAAAAATTTCCTGAAATTTCGGGGTTGCATTTTGTATATATAAGTGCTATAATACATACAATGATAATGTGAAATTTGTAGGATAGTACCTAAAGTTTAAGACTAAGGTACAGTTTATTATATTATCACAAAATTCCTGCCGTGTCAAGTACACAGGCGGTATTTTTTAGGAAATTTTACTTTTTTTATTGAGTATAAATAAGCGCGTCATATTTCTA
>CAJUFV010000144.1 GCA_910585795.1 uncultured Clostridia bacterium
AACAACCATATACATATACAAGCAGTTTGTTATGTAAGCATATAAAAAATTGCAGTCAATACAGACTGCAATTTTTTATATGTTTTATTTTACCGCATCAAATCATTGTTAAAATTCCTACTGATTTCATAAATAATATAATCAATAAAATCGGTGCTATTACCTTAATCATTGCAATATAAAGCTTTCGGCGTGAAAATCTGCAACCCGATTTTTCCACCTCATCAATAATATATTTAGGCTTTACAATCCAGCCAATCAAGATACATGTTCCTATCGCAACTATAGGCATTAAGCAGTTATTGCTTATATAATCCATAATATCAAGAATCTGACCCTTTGCTCCATTAGGCAATGTTATATCAAAGTACAGATTATTATAACCCAGGCACACAAGTACTCCGAAAATCAAAGCAATAACTGTTTCTATAATAACAGCTTTTGTGCGCGTCATATGGAACTGGTCCATAAGGCTTGACACAACTGCCTCCATAACAGAAACAGCGCTTGTTACCGCCGCAAACAATACCATAGCAAAAAACAGTAAACCTACTACATATCCTATTCCCCCCATTGCCTGAAATACCTTAGGCAATGACACAAACATAAGACTAGGACCTGAGGACTCCATTCCCTCTGTTCCCATAAAGGTATATACTGCCGGAATAATCATTACTCCCGCCAAAAAAGCAACAATTGTATCAAATAATTCAATCTGATTAATTGAGCGTCCCAGCTTAGCGTCATCCTTTACATATGAACCATATGCAATCATAATACCCATAGCAACGCTCAGACTGAAAAACAATTGTCCCATTGCGTCAACTATTACAGAAAACAGTTTTTTTACTGTAAGTCCCTCAATATTAGGTATAATATATATTTTCAGTCCTTCCAATCCTGTACGAGTCACTCCGTTCGTATCAGTATTTTTAATTGTAATGGAGAATACCGCGATTCCAATAACAAGGAGAAGCAGAACAGGCATAATTATTTTTGATGATGATTCAATACCTTTATTTACGCCTCGAATAACAATAAACGCAACTACAAATAAAAATATTGCCATCATTATAATAGGCTGTACTGTACCGGAAATATAATTTGTAAAATAGCCTGATTCAGCCATCATCTGTCCTGCTCCTGTCATATAACCCAGCAAATACTTAATTACCCAGCCGCCAATCGCGCAATAATACGGCATAATAATCATAGGTATAATACACGCTATAAATCCTAAAAAGCCCCAATTCTTTTTAACCTTACTATAAGCCGTCAGCGGACTTTGCTTTGTCTTTCTTCCTATCGCAATTTCCGTTGTCAATAAAGTAAAACCAAATGTCAGCGCTAAAATAAGATATACAACCAGAAACAAGCCGCCTCCATCTTTCGCAGCAAGATACGGAAATCTCCATATATTGCCCAGACCAACCGCGCTTCCAGCGGCCGCCAATACAAAGCCCAATGACCCTCCAAAAGAATTCCTTTTCTTTTCCATATAAATACCCTTCCTGAAAATAATATTTTATGTTTTATCCGTTTTGAACAGCTTAAGCTGTAATGTATTCTGATTATATCATCAAATGACAAATAATGCAATTAAAAATTCATAATTTATACAACTTTCAAGCTGAAATATTCATCTGAAATCACAATGATTGGTTAGCTGTTACACTGATACATTTTCTTTGAGCCGTTCCTGTCTCTGTCCTGTTATCTGCTCTGCTCTTTTCAGAGCCTCGTCAATATTCGTACAGAAATTTTGCTCTCCAATCTGTTCATATACATGAGATTTTCTGAAAATTTCCATTGGCTGCTCATTTACATGCGACAACACAAGTGTAATCCGTCTTTTGCGGCATGAGCGCAAAATAGTCTCAATACTATGTATAGCAGTAGCATCAACTGCGGGAACCGCTCGCATACGAATAATAACAACTCCATCGGTTTTTGCCGTTTTAATCACCCTTGCAAGCTTGTCCGCCGCTCCGAAAAACATCGGTCCTGTTATCTCATATACCAGCGTACGCTCGGGCACCTCCTTGCGGTGAATACTGTCAGGGTCATTTTCGTCTATACCATACTTCCATCCATGTACATTCGTAACATCAGCCATTCTTTTCATAAAGAGAATAGACGCAAGAACAAACCCAACACATATGGCAACAACAAGGTCAAATACTACTGTAAGAACAAACGTAGCAACAAGAACAGCAACATCACTCTTAGGCGCGGATTTTACAAGTGTAAAAAACTGCCGCCACTCACTCATATTATACGCGACTACAAACAGTATTGCCGCTATTGCGGGCATCGGTATCAGAGCGGCATACGGCATAAGCGCAAGAAGAACAATGAGCAGCACTGCCGCATGTACCATGCCTGCCACCGGAGTTCTTCCGCCGTTTTTAATATTTGCCGCTGTTCTCGCAATAGCTCCCGTTGCTGGAATACCGCCAAACAAAGCCGAGCATATATTACCAGCGCCCTGAGCTATAAGTTCCGTATTAGAATTATGCACACTTCCAGTCATACCATCAGCCACAACGCATGAAAGCAATGACTCAATAGCGGCAAGCACTGCAATCGTAAATGCGTCCGGTATAACATCCTTAATCATTGAAAATGAAAATGCCGGAACATGAGGCATTGGCGGCGCGGAAGAAATAGAATAAATATCCCCGATAGTATTTACATCCATACCGAAAAATCTGACAACAAGAGCACAAACTATAACCGCGATAAGCGACGGCGGTATACGTTTAAATATTCGAGGCATTATTATCAGAATTGCAAGCGCAATAGCGCCAATTATAAACGCCTGAAAATTAAATGTATTAAGGCTTCTCAGCGCCTCCATAAGCTTATCAAAGGTTTCAAGCGGCGATTTCTCAAAGGTTAGGCCAAAAAAATCCTTAAGCTGACCAACAACAATCGTAATTGCTATACCTGTTGTAAAACCTGTTGTAATTGTATACGGAATAAACCGTATAAGGCTTCCCAGCTTTAAAAATCCCATAACAATAAGTATAATACCCGCCATAACCGTTGCCAGCACAAGCCCGTCAAAGCCATGAGCCGCAACAATACCGCCTACAATTGAGGCAAAAGCTGCGGTAGGCCCGGCAATCTGAACATTGCTTCCTCCAATGAATGAAATGATAAAGCCAGCGATAATCGCAGTATATATACCTTTCTCTGGTCCTACTCCGGAAGCAATCGCCAGCGCTATTGAAAGCGGCAAAGCTATAATAGCGACAATTATTCCGGCCATAACATCTTTAAACAGCTGTTCTTTTGAATAATTTTTCATTGAAGAAAATAACTTTGGTTGAAATGTTTCCTTAATAGACATCAAAATCCCCCTTTTTATTATAACTCCTTTTGTAATCCCCAGGTTTTACACCATCTTCTAAAATTCTTCATTTTATATTATACCATCAATTAAAAAATATGGCAATCTAAAAATCAGACTGCCATATTTTTATCCTCTGTTACCTTGTAACAAACGCGCATATCTTGTCAAGCGCGCGCCGTCCTTCAGGAATAAAACCTATAATCGCCCAGTCATGGCATAATTCCTTTCCCTCAGTAACCTTCAAATCAACACCGCCGCTTTTTATTTTTTCAATCAGCTCATCTATATGAGCATAAAAAATCTCATTAGTACCATAATACAGTCTCACCGGAGGAAAACCGCTGTAATCCACTGTCGATGTGCAGAAATCAGCATTTTCAAGATTAACTCCTTTTATCCAGTGCTTCTTTATTATCTCCGTAGTACGAACAGAAAGCATCAAATCCTTCTCTTCAAGCCTCTTCATTTTTTCATCATGTTTTTCTATGCCTACAGCAGGTGAAATAAGCACTATTCCCGAAGGCTTTGCCTCTGCCCCGCGGCAGACACTAACTGACAGCGCGGCGCCCGCGCTGTCACCAATAATCGTTATATTTTCCGGAGAATGTGTTTTTATAATTTCCTTATACACCTTATCAAGCCATTCGCATGACTGTGATATGGATGCCTCAGGCCCAAGCGGATAAAACGGGAAGTACAGCGCCGCACCCGTATTCTTTACAAGACTAACAGCCATGCGGTAATGCAGACGCGTAGGGCACATCATTCCGCCTCCTCCGTGTATAAACAAAATAACCTTATTGCCCGCGCCGCATAGCGGTTCCAGCTTAAACAATAAGTTACCGTTAAAATCCGTTTTTGTAACATTAAGCTGTTTGTATACAAATTCCGGCATATCATACGCGCGGTGCTTTGTACGCAAATAATTAAAAAGCACATCCTCCGGCATATCATATATTTTTTTTATATCCACGGCTTTTATGCACTGTTCCAAAATCTTATATCTTAAACTCATTTCTTTCCTCCGCCCATACCGAAAAGGGACACCCTGTGTCCCTTTGATTTTTTCATACTATTATTTTTTGCCTATAAGGTTTTTACGCTTTATTTTCTTAGATGCTGTTTTTTCAAATTCATTTTCTCTTATATAAAGTCCGTGAATCTGCTTCGGTGTTGGCAGCGTATCATTTACCTTGTCTATTTCCGCCTGTATCTGCGATTTTACATCTGTAAATGGATAATCTGGATTTGGATATACTTCAGCCGTTATTACTCCATCATTATCATATACAACAATTTCCTGTACAGCTTCAACACACGCAAACTTATTTTCCAGCTCCTCCGGAGAAACATTTTCTCCGTTAGCAAGAATTATAAGATTCTTTTTCCGTCCGTTAATGAATACATAATTATCTTTTACATAGCCTAAATCGCCTGTTTTCAGCCATCCATCCTCCGTAAGCACCTCTGCGGTTTCCTCCGGATTCTTATAATATCCAAGCATAACAGACGGACTTTTCACCCACAGTTCACCTTCAACTGTTTTCACCTGACAGCCGGGAACAATTCTTCCGACTGATTCCGGATATGGACATCCCTTAACTCCGGTACTAACACGCGCAGTACATTCCGTCATACCGTATCCCTGTGCGGTTTCAATGCCGAATTCCTTATATCCCTCTATAATCTCAGGACTTAAATATGCCCCTCCAACATAAAGAACATCAAAGTTTTCACCAAACATGTCACGGCCTATCGCTGTCTTATCAGGATTTTTTTTGGCTTCCATACGCATCTTATTCAGTATTGACGCCGCAATCAGAGGAACAAAAGTCGTTTGAACAGGCTGATATATTTTCAGATTCTTAGGAATACGCATTAATGAATCATTTATACACAGCAGTCTTCCATACCATAATGTACACATAATATCACATGTAAAACAAAATACATGATGAACCGGCAGAAGCGTCAGTCTCTTATCTCCGCAGTAACCAAGGTCCGGCTCGCATGTAGCATTGTCTATCATATTTGCGTGGCTGAGCATAACTCCCTTACTTTGTCCCGTTGTTCCAGAAGTAAATATTATAGCAGCCATAGATTGTGGGTCTATATCTCCCGATGGTTTTTTTCCGCTGTAACGCTCCAGTATGTCATTCATAGACACAGTATCAGGATACTGACTGCGCATATGTATAAAATGTTTCACTTGCGGACAGAGCTTCTTAAGCTCTCTGACGCATTCCTCACGCTTTTCATCCAGAAATATTATCTCCGCGTCCGAACGGTTAATTTCGTCAGCCAGTGCCTCAGCACTATTGCCGGCATTAAGCGGTATCGCGACATTTCCGCTTATTGTAGTTCCAAACCATGCGGTGACAAATTCATAGCTTGTAGCTCCGAATACCGCGGCATGAACTGTTCTGCCAAATGTTTCCTGCATCCACGCCCCAAGCGCGTCAATATCATGCTTAAACTGATTAAAGCTCTTATCCGCAAAATCTTTTTTCACACGGTTACGCACGAATACAGCATCCCCAAAACGTTCAGCTGCAGTATACGCAAGGTCTTTCGTCGTTTTTATTCTATCTCTGCTGAAAGGCTCCATTATGTTTGTTCCTCCAGATATTCTATAAGCTCCGCCACAGTTTTGCTTGCGCTTGCTTCTTCTTCATTGATTTCAATATCCATTTCATCCTCTATATCACCAAGCATACACATAAAATCGTAAGAATTAAAACCCAAATCCTCTGAAAAACGAGCTTCAGGAACAATTTCCTCATTTTCAACCTCAACATACTGCTTTATAAGTACTTTTAACTGTTCCAACATAATAAATTCCTCCTTAAACTTATACCATATTCATTATTTCCTCTATTGAAGCGTTTGGATTTTCAATGCTGCGGAATAATATTCTGCCTAAATAATAATATAAAAACTCAATTTCCTGAGGAGTCGCCAGCTCCGTCATATATCCAAAATGAAAATCAAGTCCTCCGTCTCCCGGACGATGCATAGCTGTCAAATAAAGCGGCTGTGGCTGTCTGCCGCTTGAATACCAGTGGCTTTTATACGGTATTCCCTTTAAATACGGAACAATACTTTTTAAAGTAGCAGGCTGATATGTGAACCCTATACTTTCATACGCATATCCTTGTTCAATTCCGTATGCCATTCTTTGAGCGACATAAAATGTCATAGGCCCATACTCACTGTGCATAAAAAGGTCATTCTGCGCCCTGTCAATTTTTCCCATCGCTTCAAGTACCGTATCTGTCGGCTCAATTATTGTCCTGAGGGTCATACAGTGCATTCTTACACCGCCGCTTTTTTTAGCAAGAACCGTAGAACGTCTTGATACAAAATCCTTTATACTCACGTCTTTCTCATTATTATTGAACTTTGACAAAACAGTACGCAAACCATGAAGCAGCAAAACACTCACAGGGAATCCATGTTCCTCACAAAAATTCACAAGCTTCATTGTGGAATCAACATCCAGCTCATATCTGACGGTTGCTCCTTTTGCGTCACTTGACGCTAGCTTAACCGCTCTCAAACTTGGATTTCCGCATTCCTGACGCTGAGTCTGCAATCTTCCGGGACCGGTAAAATCGGTGTAAATTGGCTCTGGCAGCTTAAACTGTTCCTGCCAGTAATCCGCGTCACGCTCCTTTTTTCTGCTGCCCTCCTGATATTTCAAATCCTGCTTAACTGCTTCTATATATGATGTCATAGGCTTCGGATATGGCAGGCCATACATAAGATAACAATATATATCCATTACGTCTCGCGTAAACGTAACTATTGATAACGCGTCCATTGCCATATGATGCATATTCATATAATAACCGTTATATCCATTCGGCATTGAAACAATGACAATACGAGAAAGCGGCCCTCCAAACGTGTCAAATGGCTGACTTGTCCAGCCATCCATAACCTCATTTATCTTTTCCTCGCTCCACTCTGAAAAATCATAATATTCAAAATATTGATTTTCATACGGCATAATATACTGCCATATCTGCCCGGTTTCCGGTTCCTTCCATAATCTAAGACGCATCGATTCACAACGCTCTACAGCTCTATTCAGAGCTTCACGAAGAGCCGCCTGATTAATATCCATTTGCAAATAACGTCCTGTTCCCATATTAACAATCTCACTCGTCGGGCTAAATGTCATTGTATACAGGTGCAGCATTTGAGCTTCTGTTATTGGATAACAGTCGCGCTTGATTCCTCCGATAATTTTTTCCACAATCATTTCCTCCGCTCTGCCATAACTAAATTACCAATATATTCCTATATTCAGTGTATCACAACCGTACACCTGTGTCAACATAATATTTTTATACAATTATAAATCAGACATGCTATAAAAATAACGTCTGCTAAAACAGACGTTATTTTTATACTGTAACTTTATCTTCCCAGAGCTGAACGAAGCTCTCTTGCCATTTCTTCCATATCCGCAATATTATCCGCTTTCATGACTGACTTAATTGTTACTGTCTTATCAATCACCTTAATATCCTTTAAACCTTCAAGCGCCGCGCGGATATGCTTTGCGGCCATAGGTCCCCATGAACCGTTTTCTATGATTGCGGCGGTTCTGTTACGGTAAGTTTTTGATTTCAGATGCGCCAGGAAATCCTCCATACAAGGGAACAAGCCTCCGTCATATGTAGCAGAAGCTAAAACAAGTCCGTCATATCTAAACGCATCCTCTATCGCTTCAGCCATATCATCACGCGCAAGGTCAAATACAGATACCTTTTCCTCCCCCTGTGCCTTTAAAATCTCCGTAAGCTTTTCCGCCGCTTCCGCTGTGTTTCCATGTATTGACGCATAAACAATAGTAATACCTTTATTTTCAGGCTCATACTTACTCCATATATCATATTTACCTATATAATGACCTAAATTTTCTGTCAATACTGGACCATGAAGAGGGCATATAATCTCTATATCAAGAGCCGCGGCTTTTTTCAAAAGCGACTGAACCTGAGCGCCGTAACGTCCAACAATGTTAAAATAATATCGTCTTGCTTCGCAGTCCCAGTCCTCGTCTGTATCCAAAGCTCCGAATTTACCAAAGCCATCTGCCGAAAACAGCACCTTATCCTTTTTATCATAAGTAACCATTACCTCCGGCCAATGCACCATCGGTGCTGTTGTAAAAACAAGCGTATGACTTCCCAGACAAAGCTCGTCTCCTTCGCCGACAACAATCTGTCTGTCCGAAAAATCTCTGTCAAAAAACTGCGGCAGCATAGCGAAAGTCTTTGTATTCCCCACAAGCTGAGCCTTTGGATATTTGTCCGCAAAACGCGCAATATTAGCCGCGTGGTCAGGCTCAAGATGTGAAATCACAAGATATGATGGTTCTTTTCCGTCCAGAATTTCTTCTATATTGCATAGCCATTCATCTGTAGCTCTCTTATCCACTGTATCCATTACCGTAATTTTATCATCAATTATTACATATGAATTATATGATATACCATTAGGCACAACATACTGACTCTCAAACAGGTCAATATTTTTATCATCAACACCCGCATAAATAATTGTATCTGTTACTTTAAAATTCATCATATTGTTTCCTTTCTGTCCGTTAAAGTTTATAGTAGAATTGTATCATATTATCACTTTATAATCAAGTAAAATATTAAATCCATTCGACAGTTTATTGACCATTAAAAATACATACTAAGATAACTTTTTGTCTTCGCTATCATTGAATCAAACAATTCTCTTGCCTTCGACAGCGGTATATTTACGTTCAAGTCAGATACAAACGCGTTAAACACACTTTCCATATCACGCTTAATTGCCGCCTCAACCACTCTTTCCTGCACGCCGCACACATGACTTACAAGAGAATAAATTGACTTAGGTATATTTCCCGCAAATACCGGATTCAGTGAATCAGCGCGAAAGCATGCATTAGTTTCAACTACTGCTCCTATGGGAAGATTTGGAATCTGTCCTTGATTTGGGATATTAACATTTGTCACAAGCTCACTAAATCCCAAGAGCGCCCTTATCTGCTGAACGCCTTCTTCTCCCGTTTCCTTAAGCTCAAATTTCTCTTCACCGGTATATAATCTTTCACTTCTTTCAAGACGTCTTTGTAAATCCTCTTTTCTCCAAGAAACAGGAGTAAGCGCAAATCCCCAATCTTCAACGGTATCTTTATCCTTTAAATACCAATCACCTGTACAAAACTCTGCCAGATGTCTGTCACCCGCGGCCGCAATCACACCATACCGTAAAAACAAGTCGATTTTAACCTTTTCACTGCCCTTAAAAAATCTGTTCATCCAGTTTTCGTCAACTTCACGTATATATCCCGTGTCCTTATATTTTTCCGCAAATTTACGATATACAGGAAAAAGGTCTATATCTCTGTACTGTGCCTTTGTCATCCATGTGAAATGATTCACTCCCACAACGTTTACCTTTATCTCTTCTCTCTTTACATTCTTTATTCCGCATATTTCATCAAGTGCCGTCACAAGCAGCTTTTGTGTACCAAAAACCTCATGACAGCATCCGAACGCCTTTATTTCAGGAAACACTTTGTACAGTGTTCTAACGCACATAGTCATTGGATTAGTATAGTTGATAACCCATGCCTGAGGGCAATACTTTTTTATATTCTCTGCAATTTCCTCAAACATAGGAATAGTTCTCAACGCTCTCACAATACCGCCCGCTCCTGACGTGTCACCAACTGACTGATATATGCCATATTTTTCAGGCAGATGCACATCACTTTCCATCTCATCAAATGTACCCGGTAAAATCGAAATAACAACAAAATCCGCTTTAGTCAACGCATCTGCAATATTATCCGCCGCCTTATACTGCCATATGGATTTACATCCATCCGCATTTTTTATACTGTTTCCTATTACCTCATTCTTTTTGGCGGCTTCCATGTCTATATCATACAAATACACAGTACCGCACATATCGTCTACGGACGCAAGGTCGCTCATAAATCCCCATGCCCATCCGCGCGAACCGCCGCCAATATAGGCAATCTTTATATCCTCCGCCTTATTATCAACATATTTCATTATTGTCCCTCCGTGTTTATTTCACTGATATTGCATTTTTATACAATAAAGTACAAACCCAAATTATTATTCCCACAGTATAACACGCGCCGCGTATTGCATCTATTTTTCCGTTGAAACAGTAATTGTCTTACCGTCACTTTTCATTACAATATGACCGCTTTTATCAGTACGCAGAATTTCTGTTCCAGCATCTATCAGCTTGCTCAGTGTTTCTTCATGAGGATGTCCGTAAGAATTATCCTTTCCGCAGCTTATAACGGCATACTCAGGCATTATCTCACGTAGAAACGGATACGATGTAGATGTTTCTGAACCATGATGCCCCACTTTCAATACTGTTGATTTCAAATTCATTCCGCTTTCAAGGATTTCCTCTTCCTCTTCGCGCTCCGCGTCACCTGTAAACAGAAATGAAGTATCACCATATGTTATTTTCAACACTATAGATGTATTATTTGTATCCTTGTCCTTTTCATTTATCGGCCCTAAAAATTCTACCGTACTGCTGCCCAGATATATATTTTCTCCCGCGGCCGGATTTTCTATTTCCAAATTCCGCTCATTGGCCTTTTTTACAAAGTTTTTATAAGCTTTTGTATCCGCCTTTTTTTCTGGCGCATATATACGCTCCGCATCAGCTACAGACAATACTGCCGATAAACCGCCTGCATGATCCTCATGAGCATGAGTACATACAACATATTCAAGCGCATCAATATTCCGCTCTTTCAAATATGAAGCTACCAGTTGACTGTCCGCAACATTTCCGCCGTCTATCATCATCGCCTCTCCGTCACAGATAACTAACGCGCTGTCAGCTTGTCCTACATCGATAAAATTAACCTCGAACTGTGAATTCTCCGGAATTTCTGTTATCTGCGGAGCATTATCCGCGCCAATTCCAAGCGACATTATAACAATTGTAATAAAACTGATTATACTCTTCATTGACTATCACCTCTCCCCAGCATAATTATTAATGTCCTGTCCTCAAAAGCTTATTTGCATTAATAATTCTATCCTCAGAAGGTGAATTAATGCCCTCAAGCCCATAAGGTATTCCAAGCTGTTCCCACTTAGATACTCCAAGCGTATGATAAGGAAGTACTTCTATCTTTTCTACATTGTCCAGCGTGTCAATAAATTCACGGGTTTTTATAAGATATTCATCATAGTCGCTCCTCTGAGGAACAAGCACATGCCGAATCCAAACAGGCTTTTTTATATCTGACAAATACCTCAGCATATCCAAAATATTTTCATTTGTTCTTCCTGTAAGCTCAATATGCTTATCCGGGTCGATATGCTTAATATCTACAAGCATAAGGTCTGTATATTTCATAAGCTCTGTAATTTTTGAAAAAAATGGCTCGTCTCTCGTAAATACCGCTCCGCTTGTATCAATAGTTGTATGAACCCCCTTAGCTTTAAACTTCTTAAATAGCTCTATAAGAAATTCCATCTGCATAAGAGGCTCCCCGCCGCTTACTGTAATCCCTCCGTCTTTTTTCCAGTAATTTTTATATCTCATAGCTTTTTCTGCCAGTTCATCGGCACCGATTTTCTCACCGGTCTGCATATCCCATGTATCAGGATTATGACAAAATTGACAACGCATAGGACATCCGCTCATAAATATTACAAAACGTACTCCAGGGCCGTCAACTGAACCAAAGCTTTCAGTAGAATGAATATAGCCGTACATATCTTTCTCCTCTCAATTGAAAAGGCTGCCTGCGCATGTACGCATTGCAGCCTTTTATATTTATATTTATATTATATCAGTCTTACTCAAATCTTATTACATAGCCTTATGACAGGTTCTTGCAATAACATCCAACTGCTGCTCCTTTGTAAGGTCAATAAACTTAACTGCGTATCCTGATACTCGGATTGTAAAGTTAGCATATTCTTCCTTCTCCGGATGCTCCATAGCATCAATAAGTTTTTCTGTACCAAATACATTTACATTCAGATGATGAGCTCCCTGGTCAAAATAACCGTCAAGAATGTTAACAAGATTATTCTTTCTTTCTGAATCATCATGACCCAAAGCGTCAGGTGAAATTGTCTGTGTATTTGAAATACCGTCAAGAGCATATTCATAAGGCAGCTTAGCAACTGAATTAAGAGATGCCAGCAAGCCGTTCTTTTCCGCTCCGTATGATGGGTTGGCTCCCGGTGACAATGGTTCACCGCCCTTTCTTCCGTCTGGAAGAGAAGCTGTAGCCTTACCATATACTACATTTGATGTTATAGTAAGAATTGATGTTGTCGGTTCTGAATCACGATATGTGTGATAATGCTTGAGCTTACCCATAAAGGTTTTAAGCAGCCATACAGCAATATCATCCGCTCTATCGTCATCATTGCCGTAACGAGGGAAATCACCCTCTGTTTCAAATTCCGTTATAATACCGTACTCATCACGAATTGGCTTAACCTTTGCATACTTAATAGCTGAAAGCGAATCTACTACGTGCGAGAAACCTGCAATACCTGTTGCAAATGTACGTCTCACATCTGTATCTATAAGCGCAAGCTCGGCCGCTTCATAATAGTACTTGTCGTGCATATAATGAATAAGGTTGAGAGTATTCACATAAACACCTGCAAGCCATTCCATCATATCATCATATCTCTCAATTACCTCATCATAATCAAGATATTCAGATGTGATTGGTCTGTATGCTGGTCCCACCTGTGTGCGAGTCTTTGCGTCAATACCGCCGTTCATAGCATAAAGCAAGCACTTTGCAAGGTTTGCTCTCGCGCCAAAGAACTGCATCTCCTTACCAGTCTGTGTAGCTGATACACAGCAGCAGATTGAATAGTCATCACCCCATACAGGACGCATAACATCATCATTCTCATATTGAATAGAGCTTGTGGCAACTGAAATATATGCAGCATATTTCTTGAAGTTTTCAGGAAGTCTTGATGAATACAGCACTGTAAGATTAGGCTCTGGTGAAGGGCCCATATTCTCAAGTGTATGCAGGAAACGATAGTCATTCTTAGTAATCATATGTCTGCCATCCTGACCAATACCTGCCACTTCCAATGTAGCCCATACAGGGTCACCTGAAAATAGCTGATTATATGAATCCGGTCTCGCAAACTTAACCATTCTGAATTTCATTACAAGATGGTCAATGAGCTCCTGAGCCTGCTCCTCTGTAATCAAGCCCTTTTCAATGTCTCTGCTGATATATATGTCAAGGAATGTTGAAACTCTGCCGACACTCATCGCAGCGCCGTTCTGAGTCTTTATCGCAGAAAGATAACCAAAGTACAACCACTGAACCGCTTCTTTAGCAGTTGTCGCAGGCTTCGAAATATCATAGCCATATGATTCCGCCATTTTCTTCATATCGCCAAGCGCTCTGTACTGCATCTGTATTTCTTCTCTCTGACGAATAACCTTATCCGTCATTGTACCGTTTCCGCAGTTCTCAAAATCTTTTGACTTTTCTTCCATAAGATAGTCAATACCGTAAAGAGCTACTCTTCTGTAATCGCCCACTATACGGCCTCTTCCGTATGTATCAGGCAGACCTGTTATAATTTTATTTTTTCTCACTGCACGCATTTCCGGTGTATAAGCATCAAATACACCCTGATTATGAGTCTTGTGATACTCAGTAAAGATTTTATGCATTTCAGGGTCAGGCTCATATCCGTACATTTTAAGTGAATCCTCAGCCATACGAACTCCGCCATAAGGCATAAAGGCTCTCTTAAGAGGCTTATCAGTCTGAAGTCCTACAACCTGCTCCAAGTCCTTAAGCCCTTCGTCAATGTAACCTGGAGCATGTGAAGTAATTGATGATACAATATTTGTATCCATATCAAGCACTCCGCCTTTAGCACGCTCTTCCTTCTGAAGCTCTTTCAATCTTCCCCATAGCTTATTGGTAGCTTCTGTAGGTTCTGCAAGAAATGATTCATCACCCTCGTATGCAGTGTAATTTCTCTGAATAAAGTCACGAACGTCAATGGATTGTGTCCATTTTCCAGGTACGAAGCCCGCCCATTCTCCTCTTTCTGCGTTTTTCATAATATTTCCTCCTGTTATTATTATGTTATTACGGCAGCAGAATATTGTTGTCATTCTGCTCAGCTTTACCTGATTTCACCAAAATATGGTTAGGTCTTTTTTCCGCACATATATATTACCACTTATAATGTAAAAAGTCAATAATAATTATAAAAAAAGAATGAACAGTT
>CAJUFV010000145.1 GCA_910585795.1 uncultured Clostridia bacterium
AAACAAAAGCGCTTATGTTTTTAAAGAAAGGTAGTTTCCAATGAATAAGGATAAATTTGTGAATGAGGTTCTTGAAGCCGAAACAACGATGTATCGTGTAGCGAAGTCTATTTTGCTGCGTGACTGCGATGCTGAGGATGCTGTTCAGGACGCGGTTTTAAAGGCATATACAAAGCGTTCCGCATTGCGAAAGGAACAGTATTTTAAAACGTGGCTTATACGGATATTAATAAATGAATGTTATAAAAGGAAACGCGCACAGCCGGCGGTAATTCCTCTTGAAGAATATATGAGAGTCAGTTCGGATAATAATGACAGCGAGCTGTATGACGCGATTATGAGACTTCCGCAGCATATCAGGATAGTGATAGTTTTGCATTACATAGAGGGCTATTCAGTGGAGGAAACAGGAAAAATTTTAAAAATTCCTGCCGGAACTGTAAAAAGCAGACTGTATAACGGCAGAAAATTGCTAAAGGAGGAGCTTGAGAAATGAATAATTATAATTGGAAAAAGGCCTTTCCGGAGCCTACAGAGGAATTTCATAAAAGGGTATGTTTGACACTTAACAATCTTGAGAAGGAGAATTTAAAAATGAAAAAAACGAAATTTATAGTAATAGCTGCGGCGGCGGTAATGGTAATAGGGATATGTGCGGCGGCGACATCTGGAACGATACGTTCTATTTCCGGAAGCTCATCTGCATTTCCGACATATAGAGAGCTTCCGACAGCGGAACAGCTTGAAAAGAATATTGGAATAACGCCGAAGGTATTGCCTGAATTCTCAAATGGATATACATTTGAGAACGCGACTAAGGTTGATAACAGAATTGAAGATATATCTTATGGCGGAGGCGCCGTGGTTGTTCGGCTTGAGGACGGAAGAGAGGCAAAATATAAGTCACTCAGCATTCGTTATAAAAACGGTGATAACAAAATCACAATTGACGCTGATCCGGCGGATTACAATATGGATAATTTATCGGAGGAGACAGAGACGTACAACGGCATTGCTATTAGCTATATCTCGTTTACAAATAAGTTTGTGCCGGGCAATTATCAGCAGACAGAGCAGGATATAAAGGATGAAGCAGAGGGCAAATATGTTTTCTCATATGGTACAGACGATATAGAGATACATGATGTTCAGGGAGTGACGTGGATTCAGGACGGAATAAAATATCACATAAACGCGATGGATTCACCGCTTAGTGAGCAGGAGCTTATAGCCATGGCGAAGGAAGCTATTGATTTTCAAAATTAAGCTGTAAATATAAATGCTCTTACAGAGTAATAGGTCTTTGTAAGAGTGTTTGTATTTAGGTAAGGGGATTTCTGGGGACACAAAATACTGAGGATTAACGGGGACATAAAATACCGCGATAAATTATCGCGGTATTTTTATTATTTATACGCTCCGAAAAAGCTTAAGGAGTGAAAGTATGGCTTATATGCTTTTGAGAGCATTACCGCCCTGTCGTTTTGCTGATGTGCCTTTGGCGGTTCAGGGGGAATAGCTATTATTCCGTTAAATCCTGATACATTTTCATAAGCTCGGCGACGCACTGGCTTTCTGTCATAGTTTTTACGTCAAAGCCGTATGCTTGCATTACGGCTTTGTCGTTTTGCTGGTGCGCCTTTGGCGGTTCGGGGGTATTGTTAATTCTTTGTCAGTTCCTGATACATTTTCATAAGCTCGGCGACGCACTGACTTTCTGTCATAGTTTTTACGTCAAAGCCGTATGCTTGCATTACGGCTCTGTCGTTTTGCTGGTGTGCTTTTCGCAGTTCAGGAGGCATTGTTAATTCATCATACAAGTCCGCTAAAGAGCTGTTTGGATATAACGCCCTTGCGTCGAGTATTGCCTGCGCCGTCTGTTCAATTTTTGCTTTCTGTTCTTCTGTTGGATTGCACCATGGGAAGTTGTTATAGACTATATCATTAGAATATCTATAATCACTTTTTAATCTTCCGCATACCGTTCTGACCCATGCCATATGAACATTTGATGTTAAAACTCCAAAATGATATAAATCAACGTCAATCAATAAATTACCACTACTTGCAATAACATTTTTATTTACATATCCAATCGGAATATATTTTCTATTTTCAGATGATGTTGATGGTATCATTAAATAATCACTGTCTGGTTGTCTTATTTCCATAAATCTTGATGGGAATTCAGCATATTTTTGCGTTGCTATTTTAGGACTTCTCTCTCTAAATTTCTTTACTTCTAATATTCTATCCATTACAAGAGGCATACTTTTTAATTCAGAAGGTTCAGCATCTTTCAGCCACAAACACCATCTTTTTTGATTATGCAAATACTCTTTTGCGCCCAAAAATGGCAATAAATATTTTCTTGATTTTGGTTCTTTTTGACTTAAATATTCGTATTCTTCTTGTCCCAATAATAAATGACCACCATCAACAGGAATATTTCCTTTTTGAATTTTTGGCACATCTGATAAAGATGTTTTTCGGCTTTCCACAAAAACAGTCGGAGCGTCAAGCAGATACGGACTTATATTTTTAACAATCTGCATACGGTCATTGTCATACAGTTGTTTTTCCGCTTTTCCGCATTGCGAAAAACCGACAATAACGCAGTGCACCTCCGCTTTGTTGCTCGCCTCACTGCTCCATTTAAAGGTACGGTGTGCAAAATCAATTTGTATGTTAAACCTGTCATACAGCGGTTTCCATACGCTTGCCACCTGCTCTCCCTGCGTAATGGAATTTGTTGATACAAAAGCAGTATGTATATCAGTATTTTGAGTAAGCTCCGACGCTTTAAAGTACCAGCCGGC
>CAJUFV010000146.1 GCA_910585795.1 uncultured Clostridia bacterium
AAGCGGATTATCCGCTGTAATTTCAATAAATTAACCTTTTACAGCTCCAACCATAACTCCAGCGGCAAAATGCTTCTGAAGGAATGGATATACACAAAGAATAGGAACTGTACCGATAACGATAACTGCCATCTTCAAAGTATCCTCCGGCGGCAGCTCATCCATACTCGTCGAATTATCCTGAGTCTGCATTACAAGATTCCTAAGAACAAGCTGGAAAGGGAACTTCTTTGAATCATTAAGATACATCAAAGCGCCGAAATAGTTATTCCAGTGACCAACCGCATAGAACAAGCCGAATGTCGCAATAATAGGCATTGAAAGCGGAAGCGCAATCTTTGCGAATATTCCGATTTCAGTACAGCCGTCGATAGATGCCGCCTCCTCAAGCTCTCTGGGAAGCTCAATAAAGAAGTTTCTTACAATCAGCATATTATACGCGCTGATACATCCGGGAAGTATAAGAGCCGCATATGTGTCATATAATCCCAGCCCCTTAACAACAAGGAACAGAGGAATCATACCGCCGCCAAATACCATCGTAAACAATACCATGTTCAATATCGGTTTTCCGCCTACAAGACGTGGTCTTGAAAGTCCATAAGCCATTGTCAGCGTAAAGAACAAATTAATTAATGTACCAACAAGTGTTACACCTAGAGAAATAACAAGCGCGCGAAGCACTGTAGGTCCCATTCCGCGGGGATTAAACACCTGCTTATAGGCATCCAGAGTAGGATGTTCAGGAATAAAGAATATTGGTCTTGTCTGAATTTCAGCTTCCTTGGCAAAGGACGCCGCAATAACATATATAAACGGTACGACCATCAGGATAGCCAGAGCGGTTACTATCGCATAAATTATAACATCACCGATAACGTCACCGACTGTTCTTCTTTTTATACTTATCATAACTGTCACTCCCCCTCTTAGAACAATCCTGTCTGACCGGCTTTTTTAGCAAGACGGTTAGCAGTCTGAATACATATAATACTGATTATAGATTTAAACAAACTGATTGCAGTCGTGTAACCATAGTTACCCTCAACTCTACCATACTGATAAACATATGTGTCAAAGGTTTCTGAATTCTGTCTGTTTAGAGTGTTCTGCATAAGAATAATCTGCTCAAATCCTGTGTCAAGCACGCTTCCCATACGCAGGATAAACATTGTAACAACCGTACCCATAATAGCAGGCAAGGTTATGTAGATAAGCTGCTGGAATCTGTTCGCACCATCCACTATAGCCGCCTCATACTGTTCTACATCAACACCCGCGAGAGCCGCAAGGAATATAATTGTTCCCCATCCGGTTTCCTTCCATACATTCTGAATAAGCAATACCCAATAGATTGCCCAGCCACCGCCAAGAGCCTGCATCTCTTTGCCGGTCATAGCTTTGATAATCTCATACAGCGCGCCGCCGCTCTGCGCGGAGGAAGACGGCGTTTTCACAAGCATGAATGTTATTGACGCGATGACAACCATTGACACAAAATGCGGAACATATACAAATGTCTGCGCAAGCTTTTTCCACCACTGCACTTTCATCTCATTAAGAAGCAGAGCAAGTATAATCGGCAGCGGGAAAAAGAAAATAATATTCATACCCGAAATTATAAGCGTATTCTTAAGAAGCTGCCAGAAACTGGCGTCTGTAAGAAACTGAACGAAGTTATCAAAACCAATCCAGTTTTTAGTAAAAGATGCACCGAAAAAATGTGTTGTAGGATAATAGTCCTTAAACGCAATAAGAATACCCCACATAGGTACAATTTTAAAAACAATGAAGTACAAAAATCCAGGCAGCAGCAGTAAGTACATCCACTTATCTCTTCTAATCTGCGCCCATCTTTTTTCCTTTACCGACGCTTTCTCTTCCTGCGAAAGCGCGGCTTTTTGAGCTTTAGCCATATTAGACCCTCCCTAAAATTTACTGTTTAAGATTCGATTTCCGCACAAAATGGCATAAATAGGCTAATTATCCGCAAAATTGCACAAAAACTAAAATCTGATAAATATATTATAGCGCATTCAGTGTGTTTTTGCAATAGTTTTGTGAATAAATCACAAAAATATTTTTTTTTTTTTTTTCTTTTGTATATTTTCACTATTACTCTCTCTCTTAGCGCTACATACATTTTTTTTGGTAATATTTATCATAACACCAAACACGTTCAAAAGCCATAAAAAAATCAGTGCTTTTTTGTTCAATTTAACGATAAAAAACGACGAACAATAGTTCGCCGTTTTTTATTTGTTCATTATGCATAAAAGATTATTGAGCAAGAAATTTACCGAGTCTTACAACCTCAATACCAGCCAGCATGACAATACCCGTACCATGGGTATCATTAAGTCTCCAGCTTAAATCATACTTATAATAATCAGGGATAAACGAAAATTCACTTCCCCGGCATACGCCGTATACATTTCCGTTTGTGTCAACGCTTATCTTTGAGATTGCCTCCCATGCTTTATATATTGACTTTACATACTTTTCCGGATTTTTCAGCCAGCCGAAACGTATACCTCTTGAGAAAGCGTATATAAACATAGATGTGCATGAAGTTTCAGGATATGACTCATGGTCATTAAGCACCTGATGCCACATACCCTCCTCATCCTGAAGCGCTAGATAACCCTCGCAAAGCGTATTTAAAAATTCAATAAGCTCATTCTTTTTAGGATGGTTTTCAGGCAGCTTCTCCAGAAGCTCAGTCATAGAAAACACAACCCAGCCATTACCGCGTCCCCACGGAACATTTGTCTTTGTGTCATATTTAAAATCATAAACATGAGACATTATATTTTCTTCAGGCATAAATAAACGCTTTTTAAATCCAAAAAACTGATTTGCCGCGTCATCAATATACCTTTGGTCGCCTGTGAATTCATAATATCTTGTAAGGAACGGAACACTCATGTAAAGGTCATCCGCCCACATTGTCTGATTATGGAAATGGTGCATCATTTCCTTGCGGAAGAAAGTGCCGTCCTCCAGCCTTGCCTGATGATTAAATATATAATCCCCAACATAATCGGCAACCGGCTTCACGTCCTTTAATCCCAGATACTTGTGAACCTCCAGCATCATTGACGCGAACGAGCCGCAGTCATCCAGACTGTCTATACTTGTAAGCAGATTATGAATACCTGTCGCGCCGCCGTACTGCTCCTTGTCCCACAAAGCATATTCAAGCGTGTCAAGACAAAGCTGCACATGAGATTTTATATAATCCTGTAAATCCTTTGAATCAATCATCAGCGCTGTATGGAGGAGTCCGTACAATGTAACTCCCAACGGATAATCCCAATCTCCAAAATGCTCATTTTCGTTATACGGTCTTACAAAGGTATCCGGAGCGTCCAATCTCCAGAAGGTTTTCGGCTTGCCCACGACGTGCAGCATATCCGACGCTCTATCAAAGGGGAAATCGAAATCATTGTCAAATGTTCCTATATACATCCATACATCATCTGTGCCCTTTACATTCGCGGCGCTTCTGAGCTTAGCGTCAGGACATGAAAGCGTATATCCCCAGTCCTTGCCTGAACACATGCATTTTACATATAAATCATAGGTTCCGAAAGGCAAATCGACCTCAAAGGTCTCTTTACCTCCTTTTGTTGAGAAAACCTCTTCCTTATTTACATAAACAGCCGTCTCGCCTTTAGTATCAATAGTCAGCTTATGCTTTGTATCCTTTATATCGTCAAAAAACGCCTTTGTATATCCTACGGCATAACGTCCCTCGGGCATACCGAACATACGCGTCATCTGACCTTTTTTCTTTTCGTCATCTGTCCATTCTCTTATAGGGTACAGCTTTTTATCAAAATCCTTTTCACTCATACCAAGCTCAAATTCAGGCTCATATGTATCTGAAACAAGCTCGGTAAATACAAATCCTTCCTGACCTGTACGTTCCTTTGTAGGCATAATTGTATAAAACGCCCATTTGCCTATCCACGTTCCGAACTGAGCGCCGAAGCCTGCCTTTGTTTTTTTGAACTGAATTCTTATATCATTCCAGCCCGGCTTTACGTCAAAGAAAACACGGGTAGCCGTTTCAGAATATCTTTCCTTAAAAATATCTGATTTATAGACAATCTCTCCGTTTACATACATAACCATAGGTCCGAAGCAGTTTATGTCAAAACCGTAGCTGGCGTTTCCCGCGCTGTAAGTGCTCGCGAACGCCCATACACAGTCCTTGTCCCTGCTTTCAGGAAAAATCTTATTAAAATCAACGATATATCTGTAATCTGCTGTACGTGTAATACCGTTGTTTGTGTAAGCTCTGTAATATAGTCCATGCTTAATATTCTGACCCATATATCTATATGCGAGCGATGAAATTACCGCCTTTGGGTCAGTGCCCTCATAGGCGTTGATACTAATGCTGTCATCAAAATAGTATCCCATATTTTACCCTCCTGTAACAATGTAAATTTATTATTCTGATTATAACACCTTACGCCATATATTGTCAATGAAAAAAGAGGCCCGCGCGGCAAAAAGATTTATAAACAAAATACGTCCTTAGTTTTTAGGCTCATTTCTATTTTGACGTATTATGACGCTTTACGTATCATTTAATCAAATTTATGCAGTAAAATATCTGCTGTCATTGCTTTAACCGCTGTTATATGGTATAATATACGCAAAGAAGTCTTGCAAAGCAAGCCTTTGGGCTTCGCCCCCTCACGCTATCGCGTGCCTTGCTATATTGACGGCTTCGCAAAAATGTCCT
>CAJUFV010000147.1 GCA_910585795.1 uncultured Clostridia bacterium
CTTGTTGTAGGTGATAAAGATGTTGAAGGCGGAACAGTTTCCGTGCGCTCCAGAAGAGACGGGGAGCAGGGAGCAATGAATATAGATGAATTTATCACTATGATAAAAAATGAGATAGACTCCAAAAGAAGATAAGTAACCAAAATGTACTCCTCGGCATAGTATAAAATGTCGGGGAGGGATTTTTATGCGTTTGGGATTAACATATTCATCCGGAAATATTAGAAAAACAGTATTACTATGTTTGATTTTTATCATATGCCTTATTATGTTTTTTGGATTCATCTCCGGATTGAAACCGGCTTTTGTAGCGTATTCAAGAACCTATGCAAATAATATGATAAACAGAGTCGTAAATGATTCAGTTAATAAGGTTTTTGCAGAGAATTCATATGGCAACATGTCAGAATTTCGTGACGGCAGTGAAAACAGTATAAAAGCTATTGAAACTGACACAGCAAAAATAAACAAATTGAAGGCGGAAATTAATAATGCTATACAAGAAAATATAATTGGATGTGACAGTGAAACAGTGAATGTTCCTCTTGGCAGTGTGTTAAATAATTATTTTTTTGCGGGTTTAGGACCTCAAATACCTGTGAGGATATGTCCGGTGAGTATTATTAATACTGACATTAGCGAAGAATTTAATGATGCCGGTATAAATCAGGTACATCATAAATTATATTTGGATGTGTCTATAGAAATGGCGTTTGCTGGAGTGGCTTTTTCACAAACGGAAGCTGTTGACACTAAGATACTTTTAACAGAAACAGTTATTGTAGGGGATACACCCAAATATTATGGCAGCGGAGGAATAAGTGCTGATATAGAATAGAAAGGATTTTTGATTGATGAACAATATTGAAAAGCGTATTGCGGAATTAACCAAAGAACTGAATTATCATAACGTAAAATATTATATTGATGATTCACCTGAAATATCAGATTTTGAATTTGATAAGATGCTTTCAGAACTGGAAAATCTGGAAACACAGTATCCGGAATATAAGAAAAGTAATTCTCCAACTGTACGGGTTGGCGGAGAGGCTGTCAGTTCATTTGTTCAGGTACATCATGATGTACCTATGCTAAGTCAGCAAAAAGCTTTTTCAAAAGAAGAAATAATCGATTTTGACAGGCGTGTAAAATCTGTTATTCCTAATGCAACGTATGTTGTTGAGCAAAAGATTGACGGACTATCTGTTTCACTTGAATATGTTGACGGAGAATTTGCAAGAGGGTCAACACGCGGAGATGGTTTAACAGGTGAAGATGTAACTGAAAATTTAAAGACAGTAAAAACCATTCCTCTTACATTAAAGGATAAACTTTCATATCTGGAAGTACGTGGAGAGATATTTATGTCAAAAGATAACTTTCAGAAAATTAACGCATTTATGGAAACTACAGGACAGCCGCTTTTTGCAAATCCGCGTAATGCAGCTGCCGGCTCGTTAAGACAGCTTGACCCGAAGATTGCGGCAAAAAGAAATCTTGATATTTTTATTTTTAATATTCAGCAAATACAGGGCGCCAATATTGAGACTCATATACATGGGCTTAAATTTCTGAAAGAGCAGGGGTTTAAAACAATTCTTGACATGAAATCCTATAATACTATTGAGCAGGCATATGAACGTGTTATAGAAATTGGTGAAGAACGCGGAGAATTATATTTTGATATAGATGGAGCTGTTATAAAGGTAAATGAAGTTGCTTTACGTGAGCAGATGGGAAATACAGCCAAATTTCCACGATGGTCGATAGCTTATAAATATCCAGCTGAACAGAAAACAACTATTATTAGAGATATTAAAGTTCAGGTAGGCAGAACTGGTGTTATTACACCGCTGGCAATACTGGACACGGTTCATATTGCGGGCTCAAATGTCTCAAGAGCAACATTGCATAACCTTGACTTTATACGTGAGAAAGATATAAGAGTAGGGGATAGTGTAGTTATACAAAAGGCCGGTGATATTATACCTGCTGTTGTAGAGGTTATAAAAGAAAACAGAATAGGTACTGAAAAAGTATTTAAAATGCCTGATTGCTGTCTTGAATGCGGTGCTCCTATTATCCGTGAGGAAGGGGAGTCTGCGTATCGTTGTACAGGTGTTAATTGTCCTGCCCAGCGATTACGAAATATAATTCATTTTGTATCACGTACTGCTATGGATATTGATGGACTTGGACCATCAATTATTGAACAGATGCTTGACAGACAACTCATAGAAACTGCAGCTGATTTGTATTATCTGCATACTGACGATATTAAGGATATGGACAAGATGGGAGAAAAATCCGCATCTAATCTTATAAATGCTCTTGAAAAATCAAAATCAAATCCATTGTACAGACTGATAAATGCTTTTGGTATACGTCATATTGGTGAAAAAGCGGCAAAAATACTAGCTGCCGAATATAAAACACTTAATAATCTAATTAATGCTAGTATAGAAGAATTAACAGCATTAGCGGATATAGGCGATAAAATGGCACAGTCGATAGTAGATTTTTTTTCACGGGAGCAGACAAAACAATTTATCAAGAGGCTTGAGAATGCTGGTCTAAATTGTGTTGATACCAGTGAACAAATGCTAATAGATAATCGTTTTGAAGGGATGATTTTCGTTCTTACAGGAACATTAGAAACGTTCAAGCGGAGCGATGCGGAAAAAATTATAGAAAATTACGGCGGCAAAACGTCATCAAGCGTTTCAAAAAAGACAACATATGTTCTTGCTGGAGCAGAAGCTGGCAGTAAGCTTAACAAAGCGAACAGTCTAGGTATTACTGTTATAAGTGAGGCAGAGTTTAAGGAGATGATTAAATGATAGAGAGAATGGCGTATGCGCTAAAAAATGAAATTATATCTGTTAGAAATCAGCTTCATATGACTCCGGAAACCGATTTTAATGAAGTAAAAACCGCTGGATTTATAAGGAAAAAACTCGATGAATATAACATTCCTTATTTTATAGCTGCACAAACAGGGACTGTTGCTCTTATTAAAGGTAAAAATCAAGATAAAACCGTTTTATTGCGTGCCGATATTGATGGTCTTCCTATAAATGATGAAAGTGATTTTCCTATAAAATCTGAGAAAAAAGGGTATATGCATGCATGCGGCCATGATATTCATACAGCATGTCTACTTGGTGCGGCAAAAATTCTCAATAATATTAAAGATACTCTTGAGGGTAATGTAAAGCTTGTTTTTCAGCCTGCAGAAGAAGGAGCCGGCGGGGCTTTACCTATGATAAACGAAGGTATTATGGAAAATCCTCATGTTGACGGAGCTTTTGCGCTGCATGTCGAGCCATTAGAAGAAACAGGTAATATACAAATTAAAGATGGACCTATTATGGCGTCTCCTGATGATTTTGAGATTATTGTTAATGGTGTGGGAGGCCATGGTGCTTACCCTGAACAAAGTATCAATCCACTAACTATATGTGCTGAAATATTGCAGAAATATCATAATATATCTCTAAAATATCATTTACCATGTGTTGTTACGATATGCTCAATTAATGGCGGAAATTGCCGTAATGTCATTCCAGACAATGCTGTTATGACCGGCACAGCACGTTCTCTTGATTCTCAAACCAGAAAAAAGTTGATGGAGTTACTGGAAAATATTTCCTATGAAACAGCAAAAAAATATAATACAGAGATAGATTTTAATTTTAATATATTATTTCCGCCGGTTATTAATCATACTGATATGAATAATATAGTTAAACGAAGCGCAGACAAGCTTAAATGCATAAATAATATAGTAATACTTCAAAATCCTTCTATGGCAGGTGATGATTTTTCCTATTTTGGAGAGCTTGTACCTTCGGCTTATTTTAGACTGGGCATAGGTAATGTAAAAAAAGGCGTAGTACATGCCATTCATAGTCCCAAATTTTTAGCAGATGAGAATGCATTTCCTATTGGAAGTGCTATAATGGCACAAATTGCTGTTGATTTTTTAGAAACATTTAGCAAATAGGTTTACCGTAATTATATTATGTAAATTAAACACATTGACGAGGCTTTTACTTATGGATTTTGCAATTGTTGACTGTAGGGCAGATAATGAGACAATATATACGCTTGAAGCTATAGGAATAAAAGTTATTCCTACGATAAAAATTGACGGATTATATGATGCTGTGGCAACACACCCAGATATTCAAATACATTATCTTGGGAATTGTAAATTTCTATGTGCGCCTGAGGTTTATTCTTATTATAAAAAAATATTATCAAAAGATGTCATACTTATAAAAGGTCAAAAAAAACTAGGAGTAAAATATCCAGATGATATTGCGTATAATGCTGCTGTTTTAAAGGATTATGTAATTTGTAATTCTCAATATACAGCTCCGGAGATTATCTCAGAATATCAAGCATTATCAAAAACAATTTTAAATGTAAAACAGGGCTACAGTAAATGTAATTTATGTATAGTAAATGGATGTGCTGTAATAACTTCAGATAAAGGAATAATGAAAAGTATAAATAATATTGATAGAAATATTGAAGTATTACTAATAGGCCAAGGACATATTAATTTGCGAGAAATGCCGTATGGATTTATTGGCGGAACAAGCGGTCTAATAAAAAAAAATGTGCTAGCAGTAAACGGAAATATTAATCTTCATCCTGATGGCAATAGAATTAAACTGTTTTGTAAAAAATATGATGTTGACATTATTACTTTAAAAACAGGTATTTTGACAGATATAGGTTCTATTATTACAAAAAACACATTCTAACTATAATAAAGAGTGATTTATCGTACTTAGATTTACTTTTCTAAATCCTCTGTACTACCGATTTTGCCGCAGTATACTCGTCCTGTATATATCCGCAGTCATCACACTCACCTGAAATATGAAATCTCTGGTTTCCAAGCTGTGCATCAACTGTTTCAGTAATATGATGCGACTCCTGCTTTTCTGTAGCTCTTTCACTTGTGCCCTTGCAGAACTGACAGTACTTGCCCCGTTTTAGCGAAGTTGTATGGTATCTGCTGTTATACGGAGTATATGCCGTATGGTCAAAGTCCAGAAAGAAGTTATTATCGCACGGGTTTAAAGAATACACATCTTTGCCGAAAGAATAATCTCCCGTACCGTCGCAGGCATTGATAGTGCCGCAGTTTTGACATACTGATTTTGTCCAATGCGAACCGGTATAGAATGCGTCCACGCCCGGCTTGCCGTAATCAAGGTTTCCCTGACTCTTTCCGTCCATACATGTTCCGTCAGAGTATCTGACACTGCGGTTAAGCGCTGTTGTTTTAGATTTTGTGTACTCAGGCACTCGGTATGAAATAGATGTTGTGTTTTTATTGCATACTGGACAGAAAAGTGTTCCGTATGTAATAGTGGCATTTGCGTCAAACTCATTTGTTCTTCCGTTTGCCGCCAGCCATACTGTCGCCGGGTCCACATACTCGTTCGATTGCGCTGCATGAGTTACTACCGGCACAGCGCTAAAAAGCATCGAAGCCGATAAAACAGATGCAATTACTGATTTAATTTTACTTTTTATATTCATTGGATATTTCCTCCTGATTAAATTAAATTTTATTTTTTCATCTTGCCGCGGCAATATGAGTTATAGCTCCCCAGACACGGTTAGATTCGTGGTTTACTCCGAGTATACGTACAGTAACTCTTGCTCCTCTGGGAGGTCTGCCGCGTTTCGGATAACTGCATAAGCAGTCGATACCTCCATCCAGCGCCACAAATACTCCATTTGTATCCACCATACTCACTGTACCGACATAGCGGTTCCCTACCGTGTATCTGCGCAAAGCTTTTTCATACGGATTCTCGCTCGCCTGCTTAACTGATGCTATAACCCGTATATTATTGCGGTCGTTTCTGTCCACATCAAGAATTTTAACTATGGTTCTTTGTCCTGACTGGAAATGTCCCGTCGCATCCATCCACCGCTGATAGCTCAGTTCGCGGAGCGGAATATATGTTTCCACGCCGAACAACTCGACAAACATACCTGCGCGTATTACCGATACAACCCGAACTTCAGCGCATACTCCTGCATATATAAAATTATTGCCATCGCTATCTGTACCGTAATAATACTGACGGCGTTTTGTCTGCATAGCTTCAAGACGGCTTGCTACAGCAAGCTTTGCGTCAGTGTCTACGCCCTTTACAATATAATCAACCTCAGCACCCAGACGTTTCTGGAGTAAATAGTGCATTACGTCCTCCGGCTGCATTCCTCTGTAATCCTGCGGTGGTTCTATAAGCTCCTCAACAGGAATTATCACTTTGTAATCACCGTGGTATATGACTGCCAAAGAACGTTTTGGGTTATCCTCCGGTCTTTCTATGCCTTGTAGTGTTCCGGAAAGTATTCGCTTTGATTTTTGAGACTCCAGCAAGTCAAGCAGGTCATTTCTTGCACGGTCCGCCTCAGTTTCTACGGTTACACTATCGTCAATCGCCAGAACTGAACCTGTTCTTGATATTCCTGAAGTTCTTCGTCTCGTTCTTGGCGCCGCAGTATTATCTGCTTTCTTATTTTCTTCATCTGTGTCAGACTCAGATTGATTTTGCGTATTCTCAGGATTATGCGCTCCGACGGGCGTCCCTTCAGGCTCATCAGCCTTTTTTTCAGGGTCAGTCTGGGAAATTTCGCTTTTATTATCGCCTTCGACGCCGTCTTCGCATGCAATTGCTGTTTTTTCCTCTATTTCTATCTCGGTTTGGGGAACAGCCGTTTTTTCTTCCTGTTTGATATCGCGTTTAGCGTGATCAGGCTCCTTTTTCTCTGAATCCGTTTCAGTTTCAGGAAGAGAGCTTTTTTCATCTTCGTCATCACTGAATTCTTGCGCAATTGCTGCATTTTCTGCTGTTTCTATCTCGGTCTGGGGAGAAGCGGCTTCTACAGCTGATTTTTCTGCCTCTTCAGCGGCAATCATCTCATCCAGCTCTGGATTAGTTTCGGTTTGGGATGCTGCGGTTTCTTTTGCTGCCGCAGCATCAGCTTTTTTCTTTTTTGCTGGCATAACTTTTCCTCCTTTTATATAAATTTGCACAACAAAAAAGCACCTCATCGAGATGCTTTCATACGTTTAAATATTTAGTTTTTCTTGTTGAACCTTTGCTCTATATCCTCTCTGAGCCTGCCAACAAATTCTGTATTCTTCGCTCTGCTTCCTTATATACCGCATTATCATCACGGACTGATATAACTATGATTTTCATTGTGTTATGTTCTCTTTTCAGTCCATAAACAACTCTGTATCCAAGGTCACGAAGTTTTATTTTGTAGTATCCACTCAAATTTGATGATGTATTATTGCCCAACGGCTTACCTATGCCATTAGGCGGCGGAAGCGGACGCATTGCAGTTTTTTCAATAGCTTTTAATATTAACCTGCGATTATGTTGGTCAAGTTTTTTCAAATCACGCTGAGCCTCTTTAATAAATTCTATATTCCATTTCATATTTAAAAGACTCCTTATTCAATCTCAACATCAACGCCGTCAAGTTCTTCCTGCGTAATTCCCAGCTCTTTCATCATATCCGCCATTGAAAGGTTTTCCGAATCATTATTATTTGCCATACGAGTTTCCGCCTCTGTATAGAGGATATAATCCGAAAGCATTTCCATCAAAGATTCATATTGAGTTGGTGAAATCAGCACACATGCAGGTTTATTATTTTTCATTACGATTTTTGTACCTGAAATTTCAACCTCATCAAAAATTTTACTTGCTTCACCTTTGTTGAACCGTGTAATTGGCACTATTGTTTTCATCATACCCATAACAGACATTTGCTCCATATTAGACGCCTCCTTCTAAATAATAATATAATCACTTATATTTATATTATACATTAGAACGATATAAATGTCAATAAATTTATAGATAAATCAACAAAAATTTTATCATTAAAACTCACTTGGCGGAACTGCCGAGCTATATAGTTTTTTCTTGCGCATAGGCTTTGGCTCATCAATATGGTCAGCAGCATACATTGCTGAAGCAGTTGTATCTGTATTTTCAAAGTCAGTCTGGGGATAATGTCTTGGTGTGTAGTCCATAATCGAAACTCTCTGTATTTTTTTCGACATTGGGTGTCTTGTATAATCAAGCTTATTGAGCTTTAATATGTTATACCCGTGAACAACACACAGCAGTTCCTCATTGGGCAGCCGTAATACCTCGTCAGGGGTTAAGAGCTTCCTTCTCCCCTGTCCCTCAGTTTGACGATACTGCGGTATCACCTGCGCCATTGCTATGGTTTGACGGACCGTCATTGTAGAATTTATCTGTATACTCATATCACCGCTTCTCTCCGAGAAGTGCTTTGCTGTAACATCATCGGTACAGCCGAGCATTAACTGAATATCGCAGTTGCCTATAATTTCGCTCCACAGATTGTTCGGATACCGATTCTGTAACTGACCTAAGCTCTGCACCGCAAGCATGACCCTAATGTCTCTTGAGCGGACGACGCTCAACGAACGTGCAAAATCAGAACCGTCTTCTGCGCCACCGATTTTGCCGATATTATTAAACTCATCGAGTATCAAATTAACGGGCACATCGCAGTGCCCCTGCTTTGTTGAGTCGGCATACCGAGTCAGTTTTATAAACAGGAACGAAAAGAACAGTGATGACAGGAATGCCATCGTTGCATCTTGGTCGCTCAGGATTATATAATACGCGCATTTACGTTTGCCCGGTGCTGAAAGGTCAATCTCAGACCGGCTCGTTATATTTCTGACAGACTGATTCTGTAGAACCTGCAGTCTTGTGCCAAGACCTAACACTATTCCCGAACGGACCGTATCGCTCGCCTGCGCAAACAGGTTATACGGCGCTCTTGCCGGATGGTCAAGCGGAAGCTTCTCAAACAGAGCTGTCAGCTGACGCTCACTGTTCTGCGTAAGCATCTGATAGACTGCCGGCAGGTTCTTCATATCAGGACTTCGAGTTCTGTCTTGGTCTATATATAAAATCAAAGCTTTTAACAGATTCCCCTCGCCGTTGTCCCAGAAATGGTCGCCTTTCCCTGAACTCGTATTTCCGATTATGACATTTGTAAGCACTTGTGCCATCAATGTATCGCCATTCAAATCAGACATACAGTTCCATGAATCACCGTATTCGGGATTAACAAGATTAAATACCTTTACCTCATACCCATTCTGTCTGTAAAGCTCGGCTGTATCCGCATAAAGCTCTGACTTCGGGTCGGTTATTACCACGGACTCATTTCGCTTAAGCGCCTGAAACAGTGCGTTTCGTATGATTGCTCGGGATTTCATAGTTCCCGAAGCTCCGAATATGGCAATATGACGGTTGAGTCTGGTATCTTTGGGCATGGAAACAGCTTTTCCGTTATACTCACCCAGTATGACGCCATCCGTGCCTCCGACACTTCCGACCTCCAGAACTGATTTCATTTCTTTGTCGCTCATCCACGATGCGGTTCCATAAGTCCCATTCTTGCTCTTTATAAAGCCGCGCGGGTCGTAATCCTTACCGTCAAATTTATCGTGAAGCTTAATATATGCGAAGATTGCGCCGCCTGCTATCAGTATTCCCATAATACCTTTCATTCCGTCAGGTGTGAATGCCTGTCTTAGGCAAGCCAATACATTCCAGCTTACCGCTGTCATACTCACTTCACTGCTTAAGCCGCCTGAGTCAAGCCATAATGCGTAATTTTGCATCAGCTGACCAAGAAGTCCTCCTAAATACAGCAAGCAACCCAAACCCAGTATGACAGCAACAGATATAACAATTATTCTCTTTTTATCGTGCATGTAACAGCCTCCATAATAAAATTTTATGTAAACTCCGCTTCTACCGCATCAATCGGTATTGTTTTAATCTCGGTATGGGAGCCAAGATACTCACGAATAAATAAAGCCTGATGCGGGAAGCAGAGCACTTCGGATTGTATGTCCCGATGTGTCAGTATAGCGGATTTGAATCGAATCAGTCTGGCAATATCTCCGTCCAAATACGCAAAAACATATTTACCGTCCACGAATGCGTCATACTCAAATATTCCTTGATTATACGACCTCTCCTCTTTTTCAAATAAAAGATCCATCAGCTTTTCATTCCAGTCTGGTACAGACAGGAGTCTGAGCTGACGTATTCCGAATTCATTCATAGATATAAAATGAATGTGCTTATAAATTCCGTCAAACCTGAACTCCAGCCGTTTATTTTGCTCTGATGTCATCAAAGTTTCAAAAGCTACGCTGTCAGAATCACCGAAAAGTATAGCTGAGTCAATGCGGGATACTCCGGCATTTAATCTGCCTACTTCGATTAAATGATGCAAAGTTTTAAACTCCCCCATTCCGTTCCATTTCATAACCGAATTACGGGTATTGTATACTGCATAACATTTACTTCCTGAATACACAGCACCAACCATGCGGGTAAACATTGTCTTATTCATCTCGTTTTCACCTATATCCTTAAGAGCCTTTGCCAGATAAAATACAGGTTTATTCGGTATAACCCGTGCTATTTCTCGGTTTTGCAGAGCCGGCAGCATATACGGTCGGTACTCAATACCGGTGCGCATACACATCGCAGCCGCTTCAGCAACTCTATGATTTCGGTTTATATGAGATAAATCACCCGGGAATTTATGATTCCAATATGCATTAAGATATTGCTTTAATGCATCAGGGTGTATCCATTCCAGTATGGGAAGAGCGGCTTTATACAGCCGTATGCTTTTTCCGGTCCGTCCTTTTCCGCTGATGTTAATCATTCGGCAGGTGATTTCTGTCTCAGTCTGGGAGTTGCGTATAGACTGTACAGTTGTCAGCTTATGAATCAAAGCTTTATATACCCTCTCATTGCCAAGCAAGCGAACTGAGTGAGCCGGATATTCACCAACAACTGACAGCATTTCAGCAAGACTGCACGCATGACTGCCGGGGCGGAACTGTATCATCATTACCATCTCCCGAATTAAAGATTTTTCCGACACCCTGACTGCTCTCTTTGTCGGAATTTTTATGATGAAACCTGCCCCAAAATGCGATAAGAAAGGGCTTTTGACTTCTTCGGCGGTATATGTAATTTTTAGGCGGCTTTTTCGGCTCATTTTTACATATGTTTTTTCTATTCAAATTGCCTGTTTTCATAAAGCTTTTCCTTCTTAACCGTCCCAAGTTTTTCTCTGACAAACCACATATCAAACTCCTTTACCGGCACAACATATACCTCTGTTCTTTCCTCATCCGACTCTGCGCTGCAATAATAGTGTGAACATATATTTGCGCAATCATCGGGCATAACATACATAGCTACAATATCCGCAATCATATTGACCTCAATATTATCATGGTCGCGCAATCTGCGCTCAGGTCTGTCCTTTGAATAGATATGCCTGAAAACCATAACACTGTTTTCAAATCGGACAGGCTTTTTGTTTTTGAAAAACTCACGCATTGCCAGATAAACCGATGCTCTGATATAGTCTGCGGTGCCTTCTTCCTTCTTAGGTAAAAGAGCCGGGATTCTTATTGAGAACCAATCTTCGCCTGTAAACCCGATTTCTATCGGAATACAAAGTTTTATTAAGTTTTCAACCTCAATATCCGCTTTTGGATTTCCCGTATACGCGGGCAGGCTTCGCGTCAGCAAAACTGCACGCTCGGATATTTCCTCCATCTTCAGCGCACTTTCATACGCTTCCTTCATATCGCCGTTTTCATAATGATACCGCACATATGACGACTGCTCCTCAAGCTCTCTGATACGTTTATCCGCCTTATCCAAAGTTTTTAAAAATGTACTGTTATCACTCATTACTTATGTCCTCCTCAGAATAAAATGTAACCTTTGGTTCATCCTCGCCCTGAAAATCCACTGTTGCAAACAGACAGGGCGCTTTCGGCAACTTTAGCTGTGAGGCTATGGATATATGCGGCAGAATAATAATATATTTTAAATCCTCATCAGGCTGAAGAAGCCGTAAAAGGCTTGTTTCCCCGTCATACAAAACCACAATTTCATAGCCTATATTTTCTTTCAGAAAAAATATCTGCGACGGATAAACCGCAGGATAATGCGCCATCGGGTCTACATTATCTATAAACTTCAAAAGCACCCAGACGGCAAGAATAGTCCGCTGATCCGGCTGACACATCGAGTCAAGACCTACATAATACCCTCCGCTTACATCTGCTATCCGCATTTGCTTTTTCAGGCTGCGAAGAATTTTCTCCGCTGTCTGCGGCTTTTTCCTAAGCATTTTTATTACTTGTGTTTTAGGCAATGCTCCATACTGGGACAGCCATTTCACAACATATTGTTCGTCCTGCAAGAGCATTAGCACCACTTCCTTTCTGTAAAATACGCATTTTCTCTAAAATGCGTATTCCTTTAATTATGCGTTTTTATAACATATACATATCTTCTCTTATACTCAGCGGGTGAAACAGTATATTTCTTCTGTCTTGTTCCCGTCGGATACTTAAGACCCGCTTTTCCCTCACATATAAAATTACTTGCACGAACACTTGCACCGTTCTCACTATCCAAGGTATATGTAATAACCTTTTCATATCCCATAGCTCTTGCAACACGCACACAGCCTCCGTATAGCTTACTGCAGGCATTATATGTTCCGTCAGTACAGTTTCGGTATATTTCAAGAGTTATACCGTCGTCAAGCCTGCGTGATGTAGGCCTACCGCACACAGCAACACCGCATAACCTACTCTCATCGTAGCAGGAAATAGCAAATTTTCCTCCTACGACCGGTAAATTATGTCTGTGATAATTGCGTATAAACTCATTTGCCTGCTTGATATGTATTGGTCTAATTGTTAACATTCTCACATCACCTCTGGCACAGTAAACAGAAAATACGCATTCTATGCAAAATGCGTATTCCTTTAATTATGCGTTTTTTTCTGTTTCTCGCTCAGAATTGCCTCAAGCTCGGCTCTGTCTGTTGTAATCATCTCCTGTTCTTCCTTAGAAGCTTTTATCACTACAGGAACTTTGTTATTGTTTGATGACACCAATGCTTCACCGCGCTCAAAACGGGTTATGGACTGAATCTCTGATTTTGTCAGCTTCAGTACATTCTTAACATATTGTGCCTCGTCAGGCTCAAGATTTAAAATAATCTTGTTCTTAGACACATTTATTATCGCACGTCCGTATTTTCCGTCATCAAGGCTGAAAAAGTCCGAAAGGTCTTGCGTTGCGGATATTGCCGCACCGCCAAAGCCTCTTATAGTCTTAAATATAGTCAAACAAAAATCGGCTGCCTGCTTATTCGAGCTTGCGCCGATGAGTTGCCATATTTCATCTATCATTATCGCTTTTTTCTTTGTTCTGTCAGCCTTTACATTATCCCAAACATAATCAAGAGCAATCATCATGCCGACAGGCAGCAGCTTGCCTTTCAGTTCTGACAAATCAAGAACTATGTATTTATTAGATAAATCCACATTTGTCTGCTGATTAAAGGATTGCGCCGAGCCTGTTACAAATCTGCTTACAATAACGGCAATTCGTTCCGTCATCTTATTTTTTTGAAGATTCTTATGCAAATCACCAAGTATTGGCATTTTCTTCATTATCGGCGGATTAGCGTCCCTGTCAATATACAACGAGTCATTATCGTGAGTTATGCCAAAATCAGCGTAGGTTTTTATAAGAGCCTCATCAAGCATTTGTTCTTCCTCATTGGTCATATCAGGGATAAGAAGCGAGAAGAATATCATAAGCTGCTGAATCTTGCTTGCAAGCATAGAAACCATTTCCTGATAGTCTATCTCATCAATAAGCTCCATTGCCGGTGAAATGGTATGCCTGATTTCCATAATGTTTATACAATGCGGAGAACCGGGCGCAATTTTTATATACTGACCGCCGATATGATTACAGGCGCGCCGAAACTCGTGTCCCTTTATCGGAGCGAGTATGAAGCACTGTATACCGCGCATTCTCATTCTCAAAGCAAATAGCTGCATGGTAAACGTCTTTCCCGCACCGCTTGTACCGAGTATGTTAAGATTTGCGTTCTTATTTTTCTTGGTATTGAATAAGTCCACTATACACAATGAGTTGTTATGACGGTTTATACCGAGCAGCACGCCCGTATCATCTGACATTTCAAAACTTGTAAACATATATGTTGACGCTGCGCCGCTGGTCAGCACATTACGCTGTGATTTCTTTTCAAGAGATGACGGTATCATTAAAAACGGCATAACCGCCTTTAATGCGTCCTCCTGCTGAAAACGGCAGTCGCTTGTGAACATGTCCATTGACTTAAGCATATCGGTCATTTGCTGCTTCCGCCATAAAAGCTCTTCATAGCTTTTAGCCGATACGGTTATAAATACCGACATATAGAATAAATCCTCGTTATTACTGGCTATCCCGTGCTTGATATAATATCCCGCCTGAATGGAATTCGCCAGCTCCTCATAATCGGTACTGGTATCCTGCATACTTTTGAGTTTTGTTCGGTTAAGTCTAATACGCTGTGCAACTTTATCAATCGTCTTGCTCCTGTTTTCACGCCGCAGATGCACGTCTATGTCTATTCCGTCACCGGCATTTATCAAAGCTGACATCCAGCCTGCCCGTACCGTTCCGGGATAACCGTTCCCTTTTATATACAAAAACGAGTAATAAAGCCCGTCCATTATGATATAATTGGAATGCTTAAGATTTATTCCGCGCGGGGCAAGGAAATTCGATATACTTATATGTGGCACGCTGTCAATACCTATAACCCTATTCTCTGTCGCCATAGTATCAATTACTACTCTGTTGACACGAGTTTCAAACGGCTCGTCAACACAGGAACGGCGGTTAAAGAACATATACAGAATTTCAGCAGTTGCTTCATCAGGGTCTTTAGGCTGAATTATTGAGTTCCCGCACTGTGAAAAGTATGCCTTTGCTGTCTGCTCTGCCGTCTGCAGTGCAGCGTATATCTTGCCCAAATCATCGCTGTCTGTCCGTCGCAGCTCCTCATACTGAAATATAAGGAAAAATCTGCGGGTAAGCGCTTCCCTGCTGCCTACATCCTTGATAAGGCGGATATAGCCCTCGCCGAGCTGTCTGCATTTTTCGTTTTCTTCCGTTTCAAGCTCTTTTTCTACCATTGATACATGCTTGTCAGAATCGGCTTTACGGGTAACGCTTTTAAATTGCAGTCTTACAGGCGATATCTTAAGCCAGCTCGCAAACGAGGATATAATGCCAAACTGTTCTTCGCTTGAACGGAGCATAAAATTTATAGGCTCGATTTCAAGGATTTTAATATATCTTCCGTCTGTCGTTTCTATAACTCCGTAATGAATATCCTTAATGGGAAGAAAATCCTGAACAAAATCAAGCTTTTCCTTTCTTTTTGGTTTTCGGTTTATTACGGAGCTGCTGTTTCTCATAGCTATATCCCACCCTTCTGAAATTTAATTTGCGTCTTGTTATACAGAATTTAATCATATGACCTGCATACTGAAACAGCGAATCACCGTCAATACCCATCAGCGCAACCACCACCAAGGGTATCAGCGTAACTGTCATTACCACAATTCTGATTGTTCCGGGTATAGGAATCCACATAAGCTCAGGATATCCTGCAAGCAATACCAAGAACCCAGCTTCCACTGCATTCCTAAGCTCAAACATACCGCCTAAGATTTTACCTGAGTCTGTATAGTTTGCAGGTATTGCGTAAATATTGCTGTATTCTTTTTCTTCCAACTAAGCTCACAACCTTTCATCCTACATCGGTTGTTTGCCTGCCGCCTGTAAAATCTCGTTATATGCCCAGTGGCTTTTTGCGATGTCTTCAAAGTCTATCTTTATATCAGGCGCACAGTTCCTTGATACGGCACGGTTTATAACAGTAATAACCTCTGCTCTTGTAATAAACGAATCAGGTCTGAAGGTTTGACTGTCATAGCCCTTTATAATGTCTTTTTCAAACAGAAATGCTATATATTTTTCTGCCCAATGCTCTTTTGTATCAATAAACTTGGCTGAATTATCCGGTATATCCTTTTGAATAAATACAGCAATGATTTTTGCAAATTCCGCACGTGTGATACTGTTATCGGGTCTGAAGGTTTTATCATCATACCCGTCTATGATATTCAATGCCGAAACTGTATCAATATAGTTCTCAGCCCAATGCGAAGGCACATCACTGAATATCTGTTTTTGCTGTTCCGTCATTTCAAGCTTTGCGGCCTTTACAAGCGCCGATGTTACTTCTGCGCGTGTAATATTGGCATTTGGACGGAATGTTTTATCGTCATAGCCTGCAATATACGGTAAATCATACTCTGTAGTTTTATCCGCAACGACATCAGAATTGTTTTCAGGAGCCGAAGAAGGCTGGTCATCTGCCTTTTCATCCGAACTGCTTGCAGCAGGTTTTCTGCGCGAATGTCCTCCCCCTGAAGAACTTCCGCTGTTAGATGGTTTAGTTGTAGAATTAGGCTTGTTATCACCTGTTTCACTTACTGTAACGGGGATTTCAACCGAAACCGTTTCATAATTACTGTCATCAGATACGAAAACAGCATTAAATATAACTGTTTCACCCTCGCTCGGCATAACTTCACTGTCTTCCCATATCCATTCACCTTCAACATTATCATTTTCAGAAGGCGTTAACACACTGTCGGCAAGTTTTTGTCCGTAGGTTATATCACTTGCTGTCGGTAACTGAATATCTACTCCGATAACAGGCGTATATTTTGTAATTGTAACCGTCAACGTCAGTTCAGCAGTGTTATAATTCTCACTGTCCGCCGGTATATATACCGCCTTATACTCACCGCCCGGAACGCATAATTTTGTATCAGGCTCATTCCACGAGAAGCCGTCCGTCAATTCAATATCCGCAAGTGTACGTTTGGGAGAATACACCGCTGTTAAGCCTGTCGGTATGGTGTATTCGGGTTCAGCCTTATATACTGTAACGGTTATATCGGCTGCTATACTTTTATAGTTTTCCGTATCAGATGGCGTAAATATAGCCTCATATGTATTCTCTGATGCCGTCAAAACAGTATTTTCATCTACCCAGCTCCAGCCTTCGGGCAACTCAATATCAGCAAGCGTAAGTGTCGGCGTATATACCGCTGCCAAATCTGCGGGAATAGTGTATTCAGGTTCCGCCTTATTAACTGTTACAAAAATCTCTGCCGTGATTGGGTTATAATTCTGCGTGTCATCAGGCGTAAATACTACTGTATATGTATTCGTTCCCGCATTTGGAATAATATCAGGGTTCTGCCATGTCCACGTTCCTGAAATATCTCCTATATCGGATATGTTTAAACTGCTATCGCCAAGCTCCTGTCCAAATGTTATGTCATCAGCCTTAGGCAGATTATACGCCGGAATTGTACACACATTAACCGTTTCATTGCCGCCGGTATCCCTGCTGTAAAGCGTAACAGTTTCAGTCCCCTGAGGAACAGTGATTTCTCTATTCTCTATAATCACTCCGCCTGACTCAAAATACAATTTATCCTGTATACCGACCTCATATTTTAATTCGCTTATAGGATTGATTTCATTCACATCTAACGAAAATGTAATTGCTTCTTCGTTAATTCCTATTGTTTCTCCAAGCATAACTGCTTTCCAGCCGGCAACCAAGGCATCCTGATTGTTTTGCGAACTGAAACTCACAGATGATATATCGTCCTTAATAAAGTTTCCTGTTACATTATTCTTATAAAAAACGCCGTATGAAATGGTATCTACCGTTTCCGGTATAATTACGGCATTCAGCTTCTGTGCGTTAGAAAACGCAACCGAATTTATTTTTGTAACACCCATAGGAATCACCACACCTTCCAAAGCAGTACAGTTATTGAATATTCCGCTCGAAAGCTGTGTTATTTTTGATACTGACAAATCTGCACCTGTAAGAGCTGCACATTCGGAAAACGCGTAATTATCAATGTTTGTAACAGTATCAGATGCGGCATAGTTCCCTGAATAGCTTGTACTGCAATGCAGTAACCTTGACTTGTTATACGAGTACAAAACATTATCCTCATTGACAAAATTCGGACTCTTATCATCAACATATATGTTTCCGCACTCTCTGAATGCCGCATTTCCTATATCCTCCGTACCGGCAGGGATAGTTATATCTGTCAGACGTTTGCATCCCGAGAATGCTGAAACGCCGATTGTCAGCAATGAATCCGGGATGTTGATATTATTAAGAACAGCACAGCCGGAAAACATACTTTCAGGAATACGCTCCAAATCTTTAGGCAATTTTACAGTTTTCAGATTTATGCAGTTACGAAACGCACCTGCGCCTATATCTGTAATGCTGTCTGGCAAGGATATATTGGCCAGATATCTGCAATCCTCAAATACCCTGCCTTCCAAAGCCTTTATCCCTTCGGCAAGAGATACCTGTTTCAAATATGTACATTCCTGAAAAGCACCATGTGGAATGGCGGCAAGTTTTGTGCCTGCCGCAATCGTAAGATTGGTTAAACTGCTGCATTGAAAAAAAGCATAACTTCCCATCTTCTCTACGCTTGGCGGTATTGTTATGCTCCTTAAGCTTTTGCAACCCTTAAACGCATTATAGTCTATTTCAGTTACGCTGTTCGGGATGGTTATATCCGTTAAGGATGTACATCCCTCAAATGTACTTGTCCCGATAAAAGTAACCGAGTTTGACAGCGAAATACTTTTAAGCTTCTTAGCGCCGTAGAACAGCGCTCGTGTAAGCTCTATTACACCATCGTTTATAACCACCGTTTCTATATCACTGCCGTAAAACGGCGATTCTGCATAATTAAACGTACATCCGTTACCCGACATTTCCTTGGATATAACAACGGTCTTTGTACTGCTGTCATATCTGTATACAACACCTCCGCCTAAAATATCCATACTTTTTAACGGTTGTGTGGCATTTGCCGCAAACGCTATTGATGAACAGTTGAGCACCAGCATTGTCAGCATCAGCACTATCGCCAAAATTCTTTTATTTCTCATTATAAGTTCCTTTCTGTTAAAAATATCTTATTTACAAGCTAAAACTGTCTATACTTCCTCTTACCAAACACTGCCGCATAGTAAGAAAAAATTATCAACGCAGTCTTACAATAAAAAAACACTGTTATTACATAATAACAGCGTTCAAATTTTATGTTATTCAATTTTCAAGTCAACTTTTTCTTCAGCACTTCTTCAAGCCGCTTAAAATCACAGCAACGATTTGTCAAACTTCGCATTTTATCAGGCGTTTCAGTTACAATGTGATACAGTTTATTCGCTTTGTTAATAATTATATCCCTATTCTTATTGCACCAATTTAGTTGGTCATTTAAAAGATTTTTATATGCAATATCCTTTTTATTATTTTTTTCAGATATTTGCATATTTATCCTTTCGATAACATTTCCATTGACAGGAATCATACTGTTAAGGTTTATTGCTCCTATGATTTCTCCGTTTTTATCAAGAATTTTCAAAAAATCTTTATCATTTTTCATATTCTTGTGTTTTGCCTTTGGCGATGTAAGCGGAATACAATAATCTTTATCATCACAAACAACTACAATACCAACAAAAGGTCTGTTTGCTTTTCCAGCTTGAGGTGATACAGACATAACTTTATCATCAACTCTTGATAAATCTCGTATGTACTTCATATCTATATGATATAGATTGAGCCTTGTATTTTTCATTACATATCTCCTTATGTAAAAAGGCTGCTTTCGCAGCCTTTCATCTCATAACTCCCACTCACAGTAGGGTACACTGCTTTTACAACTTCCACTCACAGTAGGAACCACTGCTTTTACAACTCCCACTTACGGTAGGGACCACACGCTTTTTACGGAATATAAACTTCCATACAATAAGCCATTGCTTACAGTATTATTATATACGTTTTTAAGAAAAAAGTCAATATAATTCACAATTTTTCATTTATAAATCGTTGCCTTTGTCTTATATCTGCCCTTTCTGAGAGCCTCCGCGTGAGTAGGGACAAATATATCAATGCGGTGAATATCCTTAAATTCAGGTCCGCCGCGATCTTCAACGGTATATGTTGTACCGTTTATAACCATTTTGGTTCCGAACGGGTAATAATCTGATGTCGCAATCATACCGACAGCCAATGGTTTACCGCTTGCCGACATTGCAAGTGAATTGCCGTTACACTGATAACAGGGACAATAATGCGTAACCTCCACATCTATCGTATACCCTTTTCCCGTAGGAATGCTGCTTTCCGCAACCGAGTTATAATCCACATTTTTCGGTCGTCTTAACACAAGCGAGCCCTGATAGCTCGGACTGTTCAATACAACGCCGTTTCCGCTCAAAGAATGAACCCACATACGTTCACCGCCCGAACCATAGCCTGCAAACATCAGCACATGATTCCAGCCACCTCCGCCCGAACCTGCAAGGAACCCCAAATCCCCTATTTGCAGGTCTGAAGCGGATACAGCTGTTGTATTCGGATACTGACCTCCTGTTCCATCACCAATATGTACTCCCAAAGCCGTCTCATATATCCAAGTAGTAAACCCACTGCAATCCAACCCATACGGTCGAATTGTTCCTGAACTGGACGAGCCTGCCGCTGTAACCAGCTTCGGCGTATTCCATTCATCATTCCAGCCTGGACTGCTTTTACCTCCCCAGAAATACGGAACCTTACCTACAAGCGATAATCCTGTCTGAAGCAGAAGTTTTCTTGTCGCATTACAGCTTTGACTGTTTACATACTCAATCAGTTCCGCATCGGTAAGTTCCATAACCTGACCGCTTCCGCTTAAACTGCCGTAAAGCGTCTTTTTAAGCGAATTTGCCATAGTGTTAATGATTTCACCGTATGTTCTGCCAAACTGACCGTATTTCGAATCAGGATTTATTCCAAAAGCTATGTTTATAACGTCGCTGTTAAACGGATGGATTGTACATTCCACATACTTTACCGGTTCGGAGGAGGTTGAACCGTCATCCTTCTTAACAGTTTTTTCGCCCTGCTTTTCTTCGTATGTAACAGGAAACATATCCTCAAGAACATTACCGAGCTTTGCGGACATATCAGCTTCTGACGTATTGTGCTGGTCCATAGAAACAGAATACGCGGCGAGAATATAGCAGGTATCGTAACCGGCGGAACTTTGAGCATAATTAACAAGGGCGTCCATTGACATATCATAGTCATAACCGCCATTTGAAATTATACTTTCTACTTTTGCAAATGATTTATCATATCCCGTCTTTACTGTATTTGATACTGATTGCTCCATTTGGGCATATGCTGAACTTAATGTAACGCCCTCAACGGGCTTTGTTCCATCCAGTCCGAATATGCTGTTTGTAACAATGGTCGGAAGTGTGGCAATCATAACAACCAAAAACAGAATAGACAGACATACGCATATCAAAATCTTAAAGAGCGTATGCCTTAATGACCATGCCGCAGATATTGCAGCCCCCACAGGACCGCCTGCCACTGTTCCGGCTACGATTTCTGCCGCTGCCTTACCACCTTCCACACCTGCCTTGACAGTAGCCGCAGCCGCATTAACTGTTGCTTCAGTACCCTTTGCTGCCGCCTGTTTTGCAGCGTTCTGACCTGCTTGCTTTGCTGCCTTTGCCATTTGGCCTGCAGCCTGCCCATAGTTATCGCTTCCGTCGCCAATTTGCTGCTTATCAGGTTCAGCCATATTCTTACACCTCCACAAAATAAAAGCAGCAAGAACTTATGTGTCTTGCTGCTTTATCTGATATTATCTTTTCCGCTTTGGAGCCTTTATTTCTATTTTTGTACGACGTTTAGGCTCTCCGAATTTCGACGGTGTAGTCTTATATCTTACCGTTTCAACATTAACCGTCTTTAGTTTGTCATTTTCATATACCGGCTTTCCGTCTTTATATACCGGTTTTCTGTCAACAGCCGCTTCACCCTTGATAGCATACCATTGACATCCGTTTTTGTCCTCATATACCTGATAATCTCCTTTTGGCGCGGCATATTGATTTGTATCATAGAACATTGTACCGCTGCCGTTTTCATGACGCACCTCAAACTGACCGTTCTGACGCTTTGAGCCATCGACAGCAGTAACTTGCTGTTCATAGCCCGGCATAAATGATTGGAATTGTGCCTGATTATATGCCAGAGCTGATTCTCCCGACTCAAATTCAGGAGTCTGAGCATTAGGATTCATTGCATACCAGTCCATACCGTTTGACGCCTGCATAATTGTATGAGGAGCTTCGGGTTCCTCATAGTTAGCGCTGCTGTACCATAAGGTATTACTGTCTGCTGTTGATTCGGTCTGCATAACTCCGTTTCCAACAGGACTAACAGCCATATTCTCGGCCATATCAGTGAAGCTCGTATCTGCTGTATTTCCTATATACTGAGGCGCTTCACTATCTGCTGATGTCTGATACCACATACTTCCGTCATCTGCTGTAACAACCAAATGCTCGCCTTGAGGCTCTGCATAGCTGTCACTGCTGTAAAGCATAGAGCTTACGTCCGCATTGTTAGCCTCAATAACACCATTTCCTGCTGACGTAAACTCAGTACCTTCTCCCATATCCGAGAATGTAACAGGATTATCACCCGTAAACGCCGGTTCGCTGACCGTACCGTTTGCCATATCCGAACTTGATATTTGATACCACTCATTTCCGTCTGCATCAGTAACAACCGAGTGGGGTCCGTCAGGCTCGTCATAGCACGCACTGCTATATATGAACGAGCTTTCACCCGGAACGCTTGCCTCAATAATTCCTTCATCAGCAGTTCTAAGTACCATACCATCGGCGGCATCGGGAAATGTTTCGGATATTTTTGAGTTTTCCGACATATCGCCTGTAAACTCAGGAGCAGAATAAAATGAACCTGCACCGTTTCCGCTCGCCATTTGATACCATTGACTTCCGTCTGATGCGGAAACAACCGTATGAGGAACATCCGGTTTCTCATACTGGTCTGTGCTGAACATTGATACCTGTGCCGTTTTACCATCATCGCCCGTTGCAGTCGTATTTATTTGTCCGCCTGTAATCTTTGTATCTGACAGCTTCTGACCGCTCAAATGCGGCATAAATCCTTCAAGACTGCGGTCTGCTATATCTCCGCCGATACTTCCGGATACGTTCGGCATTTTTGACGCGACTGAGGCAATCGACTCGCCAGTAAGCGTTTCTCCGTTACGGGCAGCCATACCGCCAAAAGCACGTCCGACAAATCCAAGTGTTCCGCCTGCTCCCATACGGGAACCGCCGTTTACCACTGCATCACGAACATAGCTGTTGCCCTTGAACTTATTTGCAAATCCGCTGACAAAGCCTGCACCTGACGCGCTGCTTGCCGCATTGCTTCCGCCGAATACCTTGCCTGCGCTTCGCATACTGCTTCCGACACCACTTATAACTCGTGCAGCCATAAGCATTTCCATTCCCATACTGCTTCCTGTCTGCGCAACATTAAGTCCGATAGATGCCAGATAGCTGTCAAATTTCTGCGCTGTCTTCAAAAATGCAAGTGCACAGAACATCCATAAGAATATGCTTCCATGCCCTGTTGATAATGCGCCTCCATTACCGATATACTGAGCAACCGAACTGTTAAATGCTCTGAGAAACCATACATTCATCACAAGCAGTAGAAGCTGCGAACCAACCATGCGACACCATGATTTGAATACGTTACTTGTAGATTTAGAAGCTCCCACAGCATACGCCAGCGGTGATGTATAGCATAAAACGCCTACAACCACATAACGCTCTACCGTTTCCAGCAGAAGTTTAAAGTAGTTCCAACCGAGCGCTATTTCCAAGATTACGAGGAGTAAGAGACCTACAACCGAAACAACCGATATAAAGGTCGTTAAACCGTTGCTCAGCGCCTGCTCTATACCTGCAAAGGTAAAATCCTCTGAGGTCATCGCCACTTCCATCATAGCCGTATACGGTGCCCGCGCAATATTTAAGACAATCTCAAATATCGGTTTGGCATAGCCTATAAGCAATGCGAACAACGAACTTCTTGCCAGTAATGACAGAGGGTTTTCTGCCTCCGTTATCGGTCCGCCGAACACCCTGAATAGCTGCCAAACGGTTATAAGGAATAACAGCGCCCAAGCCGTATACTGCATAACATCAAACGCTTTTGATACAAACGGAAAATATTCTTCCATCGCCGTCATATCCGTGCCGAGAGCATTGAGAAACAATCCTGATACAGCGTCCATTAACTGAGATACAATACTGCTTCTCCAAGTAACAATTCCCTCAAAAATCCAGTCAAGCAAATCAAGTCACCTCCTTATACCGCTTGACATTACGCTATCATCCGGTGTACTTTCCGCCTGCAATCAATGGCTGCAAATATGCAACTACAAATCCAAGCGAATTAAGCACTATCCAAGTGATAACAATACGTTTGAGCCAGCTTGTGGCTTCGTCAACCGCACGCTGATTCCTTGAAACCATTCTTACCACCAGTGCAATCGCTGCAACTGTAACGGCAACAATCGTGCTGATAGTAACTATCTGACCGTATACGTCCTTCATGATAGTTGAAAAACGGTTCCAAATCGTATCCGCCATTACCGGCTGTACTGATACGAGCAAAGCGGCAGCTATACTGACTGCTGACCAGTATGCTGTTTTAAATCTGCCGCTTTTTAATAGTTTGACCATAGGGCATTACCTCCTTCCGAAAAAATCGGCAATAAAAAAACCGAAACCTGAGCTTTTACTGCTCTGATTTCAGCATCTCTAATGTCCGGTCCCACTTTAGGACAATACCACTATACCACATTTCTATTTGCTTGTCATTAGCATCACTGCGCCAATTTTGTGCCAATTTATTTCCGCTTTTGTGTCAATCAGTTTTCTCCATAAGCGTCAGTATATCAAACCAGAAATCCACATCCGAGCCGGGTGAAGCCCATAAACGTATAGACAATATTGTTACTGCCTGTTCACGAAGGCGGTAATAATGCCGTGCTGATAAATCCAAACGATAAAGAATGTCCGTGAGGCTTAAATTTTCAGGATTTATGTAGGTCTGATATATTAAATCATACAGCCGCTGCCCGTTATCCGGCTTTTTCTTAAGCACTGACAAAGCTTCGTTTACTCTGTCAAGCATAAGTCTTGATTTCTGTATGCTCATCATTCTATTTTCAAGCTTTCTGTTCTCCATACCCATTTCGGCATCGAATCTGTCCAAAAGCTCATCTAAGCCATCAAACGGCTGTTCCAACTCCTCTGCAAGTGTGTCAGGAAAACATTCAAGCATCCACGCAATCGTTCTGTAGTTCTTTAGCAGCAGAAGTGTGTTATGATATGCTTTTTTCTTCTTCTCCTGCCGGATATTTTTTATTTTATCCCCGTCAAAGTTCTTTATTATCCCCCTTTGAGCAAGCATTTTCATTATTTCCTCTGAATTTGCCGCTGTCCGCTTGTTTCCCTCCGCACCGTTTGTTTTTTTATTATTCTGTTTACTCATAGGTGAAAAACTCCTTTGCTATTTGTGTTAAATCCACTGCCTTGCACGGTCCGCGAATATTACTGTTTTCTGTAGCTGCCGTAATGCCATAACTATTACCGCAGTCATATATATTATTATAATTCTCACAATTCTCACAACTCCAACACAGAGAAATATACGCGCGTAATATATGGTCCGAAACTGCAACGCGATTTTCCTCCTCATTTGCCCAAAATTTATCAACTACTCTCCTGCTGTACCAAGCAATAAGCCTGTTGATATATTGATGGTCTGTTTCTCTTTTAACTGTGTTTACTGAGAACTTGCGTATTTCGTCCAAAATATGCCCTATTTGCCCTTGTTTCGGTAAAATAGTCTCTGTATCTGTCGGATACAATTTATTGAAGACAAGACTTCCGTATGAACCCGGCAAGCGGTATAGAGTAAATACATCACCATATTTCTTAAAAAATCTCCATACCTTTGTCTTTTCCCAGCCCCAGCGTTTGCCGAGTATTTCTAATGTCAGTACAGCACCATATTTGCCATACTGGACTGTCGGCGCAAAAAAAGAAAACGCATTATTTCTGTCCCTTGATACCGAAGTGCGACAAGAAGTCGCATAGTGAATTGCTGGTCGACAGCTACCCTATCCATTTGGGGTAATCCTACCGTGACATGCGTAAATGGTAACGTTTAGGTGTGAAGCTCACGGGATAAACACTGGGAAATCTGCCAGCC
>CAJUFV010000148.1 GCA_910585795.1 uncultured Clostridia bacterium
GTCTTTTTCAGATATGCTATAGTATAAGGAAACCTTTTGAATAATTTTTTTAGGTGTAATTTTTATAGCATCATCACCAGAAATTACGGGTTCAAGTGTTTTCTTTACAAAATCCATTGTAATTTCACATTCTTTTATTTCAGACATTGAAATTACATTTAAAAGCGCGCCTTCAAGCTCGCGTATGCTTGAGCGTATATTGTCTGCTATATATTCAAAAATACTGTTGTCTATATTGACATTGTGTGCCTGCGCCTTTTTTTGCAAAATGGCTATTCTTGTTTCATAGTTAGGAACCGATATGTCAATAGTAAGTCCCTGTCCGAATCTTGTTCTAAGTCTGTCTGTAAGAGTTGTAAGGTCGCTCGGTTTGCGGTCACTTGTAAGAACTATTTGTTTATTATAATTAAAAAGCTCGTTAAAGGTATGGAAAAATTCCTCCTGTGTAGCCTCCTTATGCTCCATAAACTGAACATCGTCTACAAGCAGAACATCAGGAGCTCTGTATTTACTGCGGAATTTTTCAGTTGTATTTTCTCTTACAGCAGTTATAAATTCATTTGTAAAGCGTTCTCCGGAAACATATAGTATATTTACCTGCGGAGATTGTTCTTTTATTTTATTGCCTATTGCCTGCATAAGATGAGTTTTTCCAAGACCGCTGTTTCCGTAGATAAAGAGTGGATTATATATTTGTCCCGGAGCTTCCGCTGCTTTTTTTGCCGCGGCGGATGCAAATTCATTTGAAGGACCTATGACAAAATTATCAAATGTATATTTTGGATTTACTCCGTTATTTATATCGTGAGAAATTGTTGTTTTTTCTTCCTCTGTATTTTTATGTACAGGAATATCTCCAACTATTATTTCAAGAGACATTTTTGTTCCTGTAATTTTTTCAAGGGAGGATTCAATAAAGCTTTTGTATCTGTATTCTATTATATTTTTATTGATTGATGTAGGTACTGAAATTGTAAAAATAGAATTCATCAGAGAAATAGGTTTTGATGATTTTATATGTACATTATAGCCCACAGGAGAAGAAATATTGTTTTTTACATTTTCAAGTGTATTGTTCCAGATTTCGCTTATATCCA
>CAJUFV010000149.1 GCA_910585795.1 uncultured Clostridia bacterium
AAAAATGAAAAAGAGAGGTAATATTATGTATACAGTTACAGAGAAAAAAAAGATAATTGACAATAAAGATTGTTTTGTATATGGTATACAATATAATAATGTATTCTATATACAAGATATATCAGCAGATAGAATGATAGTTGAACAGCTTGTTCATAAGTACAATAAATATAATTTGCAACCGATACATTTACATGATGCGATTGAAGATTTTCTTGAGGATTTATAAAACAAAAATCACTTAATAAAATTATAATTAGTTTATACGGACAATATAGAAAATTCAAATAAATTACATACTGACATCGTTTTTGCATAATGTCAGTTTTATTTTAAGTAGAGTTTTCTGATAAATATAAAAAATATGTATTTACTAATTACTTTTTAATTTGTTTGTAAGTGTATTTTTTTGGATTAAAAGATGATAAATATACCAATTTATTTTAATGGCAGACACAAGATAATGTTTTAGATATAATTATCTTTAAATATCATTTTTAAGGCTGATATATCATAAAAGTATCTTGTTGTTCTTGAATGAGCATTTTATAATTTTATTATAAAATACTCATTCAAGGAGCTGTATATTTATGAAACGAACAATAAGTGTGTTAACATCAATAATATTTTTTATTATCAGTGTAAATTTTGTCTTCGCCGCTAATCAAAATCCGATTACAGCCACCGCGGAAAACGGACAATACATGTGGAATTTTGCGAACGGGGGAGATGCGTCGAATATTTATGATGTGTCAGATGAATACGCTAATTTAAGAGTATCTCTCGGAACGGGTGACAGTATTACATCTAATAAAGGAATTACTTTTTCAAATCCAAGCTGTAATGAACCTCCTACAAGCGCAAAGGACAGTAGACGGTATATAATGATTAAACCGTCATACAGCGGAACAGTAAAGCTGACAATAGCTTTTAACGGCGCGGGCAGCAGCGCAAGGTGCAGAATATGGTATAATGATTTCGGCATGATAGACTTTGATGAGGCGGATACATCACTTCTTGTTAAAGGGTATGCTGAAAACGGAAACCAGCTAGGAAATGACATAATCAACAGTTCATCAGTTAATTTATCGTTTGATGTAATAGCCGGACATACATATTCTCTGCATACCTATAACAGAGGCTCATATATAACAAGTCTTAGCTATGAGGCCACAGAAATTATAGGAAAAACAGACAAGCCGGTTATAAATACGCCGCTAACTTCTGCCGACACAAGAATATTTGGAACCTGCGAGGAAAGCGCAAATGTTTTAGTTAAAATAAATGATGGTGAGGAACAATCTGCGATAGTTGACGGTACGGTATGGACTCTTGATAATGTAACACTTAATGCCAATGATATAATATCTGTAACAGCGCAGAAAGACGGTGAGAATAAAAGCGATGTGTCGGAAGCAATAGTATTAGCCGCTGATAATATTTATTCAGTTTCTATTGAGAATACTAACAATGGTACTATTACAACTAATGTTTTAGATAATGCGTGTATTCCAAAGGAAACAGAGGTAATATTGACTGTTACGCCTGATGATGGATATAAGTTGTCACAGTTAGTTATTGATGGAAATGCTGTTGAGGTTACAGATAATAAATATAGCTTTATAATAGAAAAAGATGTTATTATTTCAGCGGTATTTGAAGAAAAGATTTATTACAATATAAATATTCCTGATACTCATAACGGTACTGTCACAATATCAGGCGGGGCGGAAAACGGCAAAGCGGTTGGCGGAGATATTGTAACGCTGAATGTCAAGCCTGATACAGGATATCGTATTAAATCTATAACTTGCGAAGATACCAATATTAAATATACAAAATCCTTTGTTATGCCTGAACATGAGGTAACAGTTAATGCCGAATTTGATAAATTGAATATAGTAAGCGAGATTGATACAACGCTTGATATATATGACAGATATACAATGAATATAGATGGAAAACCGTTTTTCTTTAATGGAATACAAATCCGTGCTGATAAAGTAATTGATAACTGGCATTGGAACAATGAACAGGTTAAGACTATGTTTAAGCAGGCAGCGGATGACGGTTTTACTGTCGCAAATACCCAAATACGCTGGATGGATATTCAGCCTGATAAAGCGTATAACGCGGCAGACGCCGCATATGTAAGTGAGTGGAATGAAAATACAGATAATTCAATACTATATATTCAAAAGGACAGCGCAATAGCATATTTAAAATTTGAGTTGCCAAATAATAATGTAAATTATGCGGGCGCAAAGATACGATTATATGTCAAAGAAATAAACGGTACAGGAAGCTTGCGTCTTTACGGAATTGATGATGATACTTGGAACGGAAATAATCTTACTTGGGAAAACGCACCCTGTATTTTGGATAACGAAATAAACGGTGTTAATTTAGGTACACCTCCCTCCTGGGATAGTGTAAACGGGCCGGCTTACTATGATATTGATGTGACAGATTTTATTAATAACAGCGTGGATAATACCGTCAGCTTCATTGTATGCGCTGATACAGATGTAAAGGTGGGAATAAATAATGGCGCTGACACTGCCTATAATACTCCGCAGCTTGTTTTATCACGTGATGATATTTATGACTTTACATATCTTGATAAAATGATTGAATATGCAGAGGACGCGGGAATTAAACTGGAAATTTTGTGGTTTGCTCTTGATACCTGTCAGCAGTCGGCAGACAGTAGGGTGCCTTATTATATTTTGAATAATTATCAGAAAACGCTTGCTCCGGATAAAACACCGATACGCCAGCGCGCAGCATCATACGCGTTTCTAATGTGTAAGGAGGATAAGGCGTTACGAGCAAAGGAGCAGGAGGTTGTTGAAAATATATTCAATCATATAGCGGAGTATAATTTACAGAACGGTGATAAAAAAACAATTATAGGCTGTCAGATTACAAATGAGCCTGCTGTCGCAAGAATGCATGGCGGTGACTATAAATATAACGAACGCTGCTTTTGCGATATATGTGAGAATAAGTATAATAGCTTTATTGAAAACGGAAAGACAGCGCAGGATTATCGTGATGATGTAATGTGGAATTATCAGAACAGCATTGCTGAAGCAGTTAAAATGTCTGATTACTCAGTGTGGACGAGAACGAATAATTACGGAGGAACAGACGCTAATCTTGTTGAATACAACGAGAAAATGAGGAGTACTGAAAACGGAACAAGCATTGATTTTATAGGCTATGACCCCTATACTGATGACACCTCATATTTGTATAATTTCGGACACGGAATATCAAAAATGACAAAGGTGTCTGTCGATTATTCTCAGGGCAAAAATCTGCCTATGATTATGGAAAACGGAGGGGGCCAAAAGGGCAGCGCGAAATATCAAAATGCCAATACTCTTACTCTTGCCGCGCTTGCCGGCGGTTCATTCTATAATGTATATGAGCTTTGCGGTCCTGATGAATTAGGTATGTACTTAGAAAAGACATATCCGCTTACAGAGCGCGGAGCGTATGTTGAGGATATACGCAAGACAAACACAATGCTAAATAAAATCGCATATCCTCTGGCAAGCAAAAAATCTGACGGCGCGGGTGGAAAGGAATTGGTTTTCTTTAATGCTTTATCTGATAATACGGCAAGCGCAAAAAAAATGTTAAGAGCTGTTCCTATAGTATATAATACCGAAAATAACGGTGTGGGTATTGCTGTTGAAAAAAGTGAAAAAGAAATTGTACTTGAAAGCACAACAGCGTCAGAGTTTGTTCTTGAGGGTGCAAAAGTTTATGATGTTTTATCTGTTGAAACAGGGTATTATAACGGTATGGAATGGGTAAAGACAGACGATAGGACTTATTCGGAAAACGAAAATAATATTGTTATAAGCACATCAGAATATGAATGTATAAGAGTTGTATTTGAAAATAATATTCCGTCTGATGATAATTATTCGCCAAATTATATTTATAATTCAGAAACTAATACATACACATATCCGTTTAATAAATTTGCTGACTCACGCTCGCTTGAAAATAGCGCGAAAATAAGCAGTTTAAAAATATACGGAGTGAAAGGCGATTATATAAATCCTAATTCCTCCGTCTACAAAACAGTAAATGGAAATGAAACAAGTGAGGGCGGAATTTGGTGGAACGGTAAATCCGCGTTAGGTAACAGATATATTGAATATACACCTGATAGAAACGGCACGCTTACAATGAGACTTAGAAATACATATAATGCGGGAAATAAGTCCAAATCATGGCTTCGATACGGTATATCAGGCGTTGAGGCAGATTATATTGACGCTTCTACTGAATTATTTTCGCAGGAATATCAGACTATGAGCGTTACTCTGGAAAGAGGAAAGACATATTACTTTTGGCCTGTCGGAAGCGGAATAAATATTTCATCATTTGTATTTATGGCAGAACCTATTAAAGACGAGGATATTCTGACTTATGACGAGGTGAGCCACACTGTAGCTTCATTGCTTGACGGAATATTGATTATAGCACAGTATGATGGTGGTATTCTGACAAACGTTAAATCACAGTCTGTAGAAGCAGAGGAAATCGTAGAGCTTAATCCTTATGATAAATGCAGGGTTATGCTCTGGGATAGCTTAGAAAGCATGAAACCGCTGACAAATTCACCGTTGGAAGTTGATTAAAAGAAATTTAAAATTAATTAAATAGTTAAAATTGAGAATGGCCTTATAAAGATTGATTTACAAATTGTTGTATGTTAAAATAACAAAAAGAGGTGTTTTAACATGATTAATAAAATTAACATTATAGATTTTGGCGCTGATAAAAGTGGTAAGACTATAAGTACAGCCGCTTTGCAGGCGGCTATTGACAGCTGCGGAAAGGGTGAATGTGTATATATACCAAAAGGAATATACACAAGCGGAGCATTGTTTTTAAAAAGCAATATGACCTTATTTATAGAAGACGGAGCTTATTTAAAAGGCAGTGATGATACAAATGATTTTCCTGTTTATACGTATAGATGGGAGGGGCAGGAAACAAGCTGCTATGCGTCCCTGATAAATGCGGGTATTGGCTCAGACGGTGTTTATAACCTTGTTATTGAGGGCGGCGGTACGATTGACGCGAACGGTGTAACTCTGTTTCATAAAGAAATGAGTGAGAAAAAGGGAGCGCGGGGACGCGCGGTATGTATACGCAATTCATCGGATATTATTATACGCGGCGTGACAATTCGACAGTCTCCGGCATGGTGTTTGCATTTCATAAACTGCCGTAATGTAAATATTGACAGTATAAAAATTCATACAAAATATGATGAGCGGGGAAATCGCTATAAAGATATATTTAACGGCGATGGAATTGATATTGATTCATGTAAAAATGTTTATATTGCGAATTCGTTTATAGCGAGTCAGGATGACTGCATAGCGATTAAATCGGGTAAAAATGCGGAAGGCAGAGCTGCCGCAATGTCAAGCGAGGACATACATATTGAAAACTGCCGTTTTGAGAGCGGCTTCGGTGTTGCTATCGGCAGTGAAATGTCCGGAGGAGTGCGTAATGTGACGGTACACGGATGTGTGTTTAACAATACGTTTAGTATAGGCAGTGTTAAAACATGTCGCGGCCGCGGAGGAGTGATAGAGGATATTCTTTTTGAAAATGTTTCTCTGTTGAATACTGATACGGAGCATATGGACTGTAAGTGGTTTCGCGGCGGAATATATGTAGACAGTTATTACAGCAATGACGAAATTGCCACAGATAAACAGCCTGTAACAGAAGAAACACCGCTTATAAGAAATATTACATTCCGCGACGCAATGGTAAACACATGCGGAGGAAATGCCGTATATATTTCAGGACTTCCTGAAATGCATTGTAAAAATATATATCTTGAAAATATAGAAGCAATCGGTACATATGGAATGAAAGTGTATTTTACGGATAATCTGAAAATGAAAAACGTAAATATTTCCGCGCGGGCAGGTGACAATTATATTTTTAAAGATGTTACAAAGGAGCAGATATAATGAGTGTCAGCGAAATAATCAGGAATTTACGAAATCCTCCGAAGGAGTTTTCGCCTGTTCCGTTTTGGTTTCTTAATGATAGGCTTGAGAAGGATGAATTAAAGCGTCAGTTAACAGATTTTAACGATAAGGGAGTAAACGGTGTTGTTTTGCATCCGAGAATGGGACTTCCTGATGATTTTGAATATTTGTCAGAGGAATATTTTGATATTATAAAATTTATTGTAAAAACCGCAAAAGAGCTTGATATGAAAATTGTATTGTATGATGAGGCGATGTACCCGTCAGGCAGCGCGCACGGGCTTGTTGTAAAATCAAATCCTGATTTTGCTTCAGTAGGAATTACATTGACGGATAATCCAATTAGCGGTAGGATAATTGCGGAATATGAGGACGGTAAGTATATTGTAAGCCGTAAATGCGGCGGTACAATCCGAGGTATACATTACGGTGAAGACGATGGTGAAAAAAATGCGCCGATGTCGGCGGATATTTTAAATCCGAATGCAGTTGATAAATTTATTGAGCTTACCTATGAGAAATATTATAA
>CAJUFV010000150.1 GCA_910585795.1 uncultured Clostridia bacterium
CCCTATGTTTATGCACCAGATATGGGAAATGCGGCGCGCAGTAGTGTTGATGCAGAGATTGATCCGTGGGACGATGGCCACGGAAAAAACAGCGGAAAAAGAGCGTTATTTACAAGCACAATAATATCAGTAGTAATATTGCTTGTATATTGTTTAGTTTATCCGTATCCCGCGTCAAAGGATTTTATGATTCCTGTGTATCAGCTTGCAAGAGTTGTCCATGTGACAAGTTTTTTCAGTAGATTTGAGGCTCTTTTCCAGTTTATATGGTCGATTCTTGTTCTTTTATATTCGGCAATATATGTTTATGCGTTATGTTATGTATGGCAGCTTACCTTTGGACTTAGATATTATAAACCCCTTATTTTTCCTATTGTGGTTATAAACGGAGTAATAGCTCTTATACCAAGTTCAATAGTAACCGTTGTTTCTGCTGAGGAATTAGAAAATATTATAGGTTATCCACTGGCATTTCTTCTTCCTATAGTTTTTGGACTGGTTTCCCGCAGATATTATGGAAAATTAAAGGATACGGGAAAGGAGCAGGAAAGTGAAGAAATTTAAGACGATAATATTTACGGCAGTAATATTGACAGCTTCTTTTATTCTTACAGGCTGCGGCGGAAAGGAGCCGAATGAAATTGCGTATGTGGTTGCTCTTGGCATAGACAGCGGAGAAAACGGTGATTATAAAATTACCCTTCAGTATGCTAATCCCACACAAATAAGCGGCGGAGCGTCTGAGGAGGGCGGAAAATCAGGAAGTCAGATAGTTGAAAATATAGTTGTTGAAGCGCCGGATATATATTCTGCTGTAGGAATTGCGAATAATATAATAAGTAAAAATTTTTCTCTTGCTCACGCAAAGCTTATAATTTTTTCTAAAGAGGTAGCACAGGAAGGTCTTAAGGATATAACTGAAACATTTATAAGAAGCGATGAAATACGTCCTGATATATATCTTGCTGTAGCGGTAGACGGAGCAAGTGAATATCTTACTTCAATTAATCCCGCAATGGAAATAAATCCTGTAAAATATTACCAAATGATTTTTAATAAAAATAATCTCATGGGAATACCTGAGGGTGTGGCAAAGAATTTTTTCTTTGGTATAGAAACAAATAATTTTGATACTACATTGCCTGTTGCCGGAGTAATAGGCAGTGAGGAAAAAGGCGGAAATAAATCACAGGACAGCAGCGGTTCATCAGGCGGAGAAGGAAAAAACGGAGATTCAGGAGGAGAAGAAAGCAGCGGCGGTATGGAAGCAGAACAACAGACAGGAGGAGAATCACAGGAAGGAGGCGGTTCGTCAGAAGGCAGCTCAGATTCAGGTGAGCCTCAGGAAAATACTAAGCATGACGATGCGCCTGTGAATGAAAAAGGCTTTGAATATAAAATGAGAGACTATGTTGACGGAGAGTCAGCTGTTGAAGCAAGTAATAAAAGCGAAGCAATGGGAAGCGCTATATTTGAAGGCGATAAAATGGTAGGTATTTTTGGTTCAATAGAAACAGAGATGTTTAAAATGCTGATAGGTGATTTTAAAAGCAGTTATTTGACATTTTATAACGAAAAAACACCGGAAAAACCGGTTACATTGAAATGTATTCAGGAAAAACGTCCTCAATATTCTATTGATATAGATAAAAAGACAATAGATATAGAATTATTTATGGAAGGTGATGTTTATTCCCTGCCATCAGATTATGTTATAGAAAATGATATTACAAGCTTTGAGGAAAACGCACAGAAATATATTGAAGAAAGCTGTAAGGATTTTATGACAGATTTTATTAAAAAATATAATTCTGATATTTTCCGCTTAAAGGAAAAAACAAAAA
>CAJUFV010000151.1 GCA_910585795.1 uncultured Clostridia bacterium
AAAAAATTTTGAACGGAAAAATATTGATTTGTTTTTTTTATAATGATATAATATACTGTGTTATTAAGTTATAATTATTCTCTAAAAACGAACATTTATGTAAATCAAAGCATAAATGTTCGTTTTTTGATAATAATTTTTATTTAAAATAATCTTTAAATACTGCTTTAACTTTATTAAAACTTTTGCGCGTTGGAATATTATCACCATGTTCCCAACCCAGTATAGTTGAATTGGCCACATTAAACATACTGGCAAAATCTCTTGAAGTTAATTTCATATTTTTTCGTATAGCTTTTAACTTATCTATTCCGCCTCTATATAGAAATTTGTGATAATCATCCATTAAATCTTCAACTAAAATATTATATAAAGAAGAGATTTTTTCTAAATGTTCCAAAGCGCAGCAGGAATCCTTGCGTTCTTCATAGAAACCATAATGTGTTCGTGATACATGTAAAAAATTCGCAATATCTTCCTGAAAATAGTTATTAGTTAATCTATAAAATTTTAACTTATCTGCCGTTGTAACGCACAAAGAAAAATTGTTAAGCATTTGATAATACTCAAATGTTTCTACAACGGTATGGCATACTTTTACAGGAAAAGAATGTATATATATGAGTTTATACCTATATATATCGTTTTTGAATGCAGGAGCGAAGAATATATTGTTATTTAGACGCAAATATTCAAATTCGTTGTATTTTAACCGAGTAGGAGCCGTTGCGTGGGTATAGTATTTTCAATACATCTTGATATATATGTAGACAATTTTGGGTTTTTTAATGGCTTAAAGGTATTTATTCCTTTTATTAATCCGATTGTTCCTATTGAAATAAGGTCCTCAAGATTTTTTTCATCAGAATATTTTTTCGCAATATGTGCTACAAGTCTTAAATTATGCTCGATAAGTATATTTTTTGCCTCGTTATCTCCATTTGCGTATTGCTCAATATATTTTTTTTCATCTTCGCTGCTGAGCGGTTTGGGAAATGCCGCGCTGCCGCTCACATAACCGGCCAGTATGAGGATTGTCTGTATCCATTCAAAGAATAAGCCAAACATAAGCAAAACCTCCTTAATGATATAATATGCATTATACAAGCGTAGGGTTGCATGGCTCAGTGTCCTTATTTTTGTTATGCATTTCTAAAAAATGGGTAAAATATAATTTGTAGTCTTATTGTAACAGATACATAATATCGCTGATATTGATTTGAAACGCAGAAAATTGTATAATATCTATGTATAGGAGTAAAAGTTTTAAAATCGGAGGATATATTTAATGATATGTAAAGTATGTGGCGCACAAATTCCGGACGACTCAATGGAGTGTGAATTTTGTAGCGCAAAAACGAGTGTTGACGCTAACGCCGAGCAATTAAGCGATGATACTCGAATTTTAGATTCCGAAGCATTGAATGATATTGTTGAAACAGGTCTTGTAGCTGATGAAGCTGATAACGATGAAATTTTTGATGATAATGAAAGACGCCGGCGGAAGCAAATGGAGAAAATGCTGGAGGAAAAAAAGCAGCAGCTTTCTGAAATTGAAAGACGTAGAAATGAAAAACGGCAAAAACAAAAAAGAAACAGAATAATGTTAATTGCTCTCATATGCGCGCTTGCGGTGATTGCGGCAGGAATAGGCGCATATTATGTAGCGCAAAATATCAATGTTCAGGGTAATATAAAAGAAACACCGATTCCTTCAGTGTCTTCTGTACCAACGGTTATGCCATCGGTGACGCCTTCAGTATCAGCTAATCCAGCACAGTCTCCTACTATTCAGCCGTATAGAGAAGCCGAGACTTCTTCTAATGCGTCATGGTCTGCAACAGGCAATTCCGGCTCTAATAAATCATCCGGAACTTCATCCTCAGGCGCGGGTAGCCCATCGTCATCGGGGAATTTGTCGTCTAATAATAGCTCAGGCAATGGAACAACATCGTCGGGAATAGTGTCATCATCTGGTACAGGCAATAGTCAAGTGTCGCAATCAATTTCTAATAGCGGAATAACGTCAAATAATATTTCATCACAGTTAAGCTCTGGAGGAGAGGTTATCTATAATTCAGGAACTGGAAAATATCTTATGACATTTGTTTCTGGGGATAAAAGATATTATGCTAATGTATCGGCTGGAAGCACAACGGAACAGATAAAAGATAAGCATTTTACAATTACAGCAACCCCTACTTCTGTTGTGTATAATGGTAACACAGTATATGAGATAACAAATATGACAGGATATGATGGGGATGGATATTTGTTGCCGGATTCCGGAACAAGATTGCTTACAGAAAGCGATATAAAGGGAATGTCGAAGTATGATCTTGCGTTGGCACGTAATGAGATTTATGCTCGTCACGGACGTAAATTCCAAACCGCAGAATATAGCAGTTATTTTAATTCTAAGTCATGGTATAAGATAAATCCGAATTACAATTATAGTGATGATAACAGTAATTTGAATAGTATAGAAAGTAAAAATGTACAATTTATATTAAATGCGGAGAA
>CAJUFV010000152.1 GCA_910585795.1 uncultured Clostridia bacterium
ATATGTACATAGCAGTTGCCAGAAAATATATACTGAACGCCGCTCGAAAGAGTGATAAAATGCTTGAGCCGTATGACGGGAAACTGTCACGTACGGTTCTTAGAGAGGAAAGGGGCAGTAATGCCCCCGACCTACTCGACTATGCACCACTTATTAAAAAGTTAGGGGGACAGGTCATAGAAATGTCCACTACATCAAAAAACCGTATCAATGCTATGGAAATGAGCAGAGAATATATAGACGGAGAAAACCCGATTGCTTTAGAATCGGAATTTGTGATGTCAGTATGTGAGCAGGCTATCGGCTCCGGAAAAATTGACGCACGCGATAAGTCTATCATTGACCGTTGCACAGATAATATTTTCAAAGATTATTTATCATATAAAACAGATGTACCGCCCACGCTTGTAGATTTTAGAAATGATTTACTTAAACAGCCTGAACTGCAAGCAAAAGATATTGCGCTTGCATTAGAATTGCTTACAGAGGGTAGTTTGAATATTTTTGCACAGCAGTCTAATGTTCAGATAAATAATCGAATTATGTGTTTTGATATTTCTGCTCTTGGTGAACAGTTGAAACCTATCGGACATACAATAATGCTCAATAATATTCTTAACAGAGTGATAATAAATAGAATGAAAGGCATATATACCCGTATTTATATTGATGAAGCACATTTGTTATTTGCAAACCCATATAGCGCACAGTTTTTGGCGAAAGCGTGGAAGCGTTTTAGGAAGTATGGCGGTCTTGTAACGGGAATTACGCAAAACGTTGAGGAATGTTTGAACTCTGATACCGCAAGACTTATGCTTGCAAACAGTGAATTTTTGCTGTTACTCAATCAGGCAGCAACTGACCGCGCCGAACTTGCAAAAATACTCAATATCTCAGATACACAAATGAGTTATATAACAAACGCGCCCGCAGGACGCGGCTTAATAAAGGTCGGTGGCTCAATCGTACCGTTTATAAATGACTTCCCGACTGATACGGAACTCTATAAGCTGATGAGTACGAAACCGGGCGAAGAATAAAATACATAGGCGGCGGTGAAAATCGCCGCCTTATTTTTTTATGAGGAGGTAAGCAGATGAAAAAATATAGAGTAACTATATCCGAAACTTATAAGAAAACGGTTGAAATAGAAGCTAATTCGCGCGATGAAGCGGAGGAAATAGCGTCAGATGGTTGGTTACATAAAGAGTATTCTTTGGACGGAAGTAATTTTGATGATGTTAAATTTAATGTCATAGAACTCAAAAACCGTGAGCCTGAAAGATGGGGTGAACGATAGTGAGTGATTCAAAGACAAAACCTAAGACGCGGGAAAAGCCGACTACTGCTGCTCACGCGATAAAGAACGCACCAAAGACTGTAAAATCTGTCCCGTATAATGTTCTCCGTAACGCTCCGTCCGTTATGAAAGAGCAACTTGTAAAGCAGACATCGGAAAAACTGTCAAAGGTACAACAGGACGGACAAACAGCGCAATCCCCCGAAAATTACGCAACGGATAGCATAGAAAACGCGGCATACAGCACAGTAGCAAAAATTTACAGAACAACACGGACGATTGCGGAATATAAGCTGAAATCATATAAGGCTCGGAATGTTAAAACGAAAGAGAGATATATAATCCCCGACATTCCCGTTTCCCCGAATGTTGCGGACAATACACCGAAATTGGCGAACAATCAGCCGAAAGCCTTACAATTAACGGACGGAAAAAGTCTGCCCAATTTGGGCAGACTTAACGAGCCTAAGACAGTAAGCAGAACTCCGAAAACAGCAGATAATGTCAAACTTCTGTCCAATTTGGACAGAAGTAAACCTAAAACAGAAATTCGTCCCAATTTGGGACAGATTTCACCTAAAACAAAAGAAACATATACAGCCGCACAGGAAAATGCGTCATCTTCTGTTACGTCTACTCCGAAACAGAAAGCTATTCAGCAGGCGAAAGCAAAGGCACAGCAAAAAGCGGAGATTAAGACAAAAGAAAATTATATCAAAAATCACAGCGCGGATATTGATATAAAAACTCCCAACACAGCAAGGCGCGATTATGTCCGTGATAAGTTAAAGGCTAAGTCAGAGGAACAAAAACGGTTACAGCATACAGATACGGAAATTCCAAAGACCGAAAAGGCAGACGTTATTCCTGATAAGCCGAATATAAAGACAAAGGAAAGCTATATGCAGTCTTTACGAAGTGATAAGGCAGAGCCTGTCAAATCGGCATATAAGAATGTAACAGCGCCGAAGCAGAAAACAAGCGAGGTTGCCCGTCAAATTCAGTCTACGTCAAAGGCAGTACATACCAAACAGCAAATGATAGCAAAGACCGTAAAGAGCAGACAAAATGTATTTAAGGCAAGCCGCACAGCAAAGAAAAAAGTATCAAAGGCGCATAAAGCCGCGGTCAAAACACAAAAGCAGGTTACGAAGCAAGCCGCGAAACAAACCGCAAAGATGGCAAAGGAAGCCGCACAGCGAAGCGCACAGGTGGCAAAAGCAACATCGCGTGTCGCGGTTAAAGTCGCGGTCAAGGTCGCACAGGCAGTCGCCGGAGCAGTAAAGGCTATTGCCGCAGCAATCGCATCAGGCGGTGCGGTGGCGGTTGTTGCAGTTGTTTTGATTATAGTAATCATTATAGCGGCTATTGTGGCGAGTCCGTTTGGTATATTCGTTTCTGAAGAAGTTACTGACGTGGGTACAATTCCATTGTCGCAGATAATCGCGGAATATAACGCGGAACTGACGCAAGAGGTTGAGGATATTGAATTATCCGTAGACCATACTGATGTGGAAGTAATCGACAATCAGACCAATACAAATATTGTCATAGCGGTATTTGCGGCAAAGACCGCAGGCGCAGAAGATAACACCGCCCAAGATGTTGTCATATTTGATGATGTTAAGGCTGAAAAGTTAAAAGCATATTTCCGAGCCGCTAACACCGTAAATTATACGGTTGAGGAAGTCACGGTATCAGATACGGAAACAAAAAAGAAGCTGACCGTTACCATAAGCGGAAAAACCAAAGACGAGCTTATGGACTTATACGGCTTGACAGCAAAACAGCGTGAAGCGGTTGAAACTCTGCTTGAACACGGAGATGTTTTGACATCATCAAGCCACAGCTTGGCAATTACAAACGCGGATGTTCAGAATATTATAAACGGCTTACCCGCGTCATTACCTCAGAAGCGAAAAGATGTTGTCAAGAACGCCGGTTCACTTGTCGGCAAGGTCAACTATTTTTGGGGCGGTAAATCAAGTGCAATCGGTTGGGATAGTGCTTGGGGTACTATGCGCCGCGTTACTGCCGCAGGAAGTCCGTCATCAGGAACATTAAGAGCATACGGGCTTGACTGTTCGGGTTTTGTAACGTGGGCGTTTAATAACAGCGGTATGGGATATGCCGTAGGACACGGAACATACGGACAGCGCGATGCAAGCGTACAGGTAACAGCGTCCACCGTACAAGCAGGAGATTTATGCTTCTTGCCGAGTTACAGCCACGTTGGAATTGTTGTCGGTAAGGACGCAGGCGGCAATATACTTGTTATTCACTGTTCAAGCGGAGCAAACAATGTTGTGGTATCAACAGCGTCAAGTGTTGGATTTACAGTTTTCCGCAGACCGAATTGTTATTAAATATTTTGTCAAATTTTTTTGAATAATGAAAATTTTTTGACGGTAGAGATATTTCCTGTTATGATGAATATATCAAATAAACAAGGAGGTATCTCACTATGAAAAAGAAAATATTTACACTAATCATCGCTGCGGCATTGACCGCAACAAACGCTACAGCGTTTGCGGCTGAAATTCCGAGAGAAACAACACCATTGAACAGTACAGAAGAACAGGTGTGTATCGTTGAGAATTTAATCGGTGATATTCTTGACGAAGTACAGACGGGAAAACTCGGCTACACATTAGCGGCAGGCTATGCAAATACAAGAATACGCAAGGCGGTAATTGCAGGAGAAACAAACGGACACGGTTATGGTGTTTTATCACCGATAGCGCAGAACGCAATACGCGATATGCGTGATATGATGTTAAGACCTGATGTGTACACACAAGCGGAGGAACAGTTAAAGATATTGCTTGCCGACCTCATCACCGAAGTTGAAAACGGAATGGATATGAATACCGCAATAAAAGCGGCTTATGAGAAAATCTATCAATCCGTCAACCCATCATTCAACTATGACGAACAATTTTCACTTGACACCTGTTATCGCGATATTCCCGCCGTTGATATGGCTATGTTTACGGTAGCAAGAAAACTGCTTAATGACGCACAAAAAAAGTAATCACTTAATAAAAATGAAAACGGAAGATGATTGTCATCTTCCGTTGCATTTTTTGTATGCGGATATAGGCTACTTTTTAAATATCTCTATAACAGGAGAAGCGAGAATACCCGTATCCTTTAAAATATATTCATAGCACCAATTATCGCCCGTGCTTCGCCAAAATTCGGGACCGACCCATTCCTGCTGTGATACATTATGCATACCGCCAAATGTATTTATGCGTGTTCCGTACAATACAAATTCAACAGTATGCTTGCCCTTTGACAAATTATCAATATCAACAGTATATGGTGAAAAAGCTATTACGCCCCTGTCCTCACCGTCAATGCGGACTTTTATGAGTGCGCCGCGATAGTAATTAGCATGAATTTTTAATGAGCAATCAGGCGTTTCTATTTCGGTTTTATATATAATATTGCCGCCATAGAACGGCATACCCTGACTTGTAAGAGATGAAAATCCGATTTTATCAGTCATGGGAATAATCGTTGAAGCTGTACCCTCATTTCTTACGTTAAAATCGCCTATAATATAGCACCATTCAGTGTTTGTACGCTTACCAAAGGGGATTTTTACAATAAGCGTATTTTTGCCTATGTTAATTTTGGGCAGCGGTACGGTTTTGATGGATTTATCAACATACCATCCATCGGGAACATTACATACAGCCTCATCATTCCATTGAATTTGCAGAGCTTCGGCATCTTCAATGGCGAGCTTTGCTCCGAGGATTTCCGTTTCGCTGTTTACAGTCATTTTTAATGTAAGATAGTTTTTAACAGGAGTATCTTCGACAACCCATGGCTGCGCCAAAGCATCGCCTTTAGGCGGAAAACCGCATTTTCTGCGGCACTTGTTATCAAGTCTTAATATTTCCTCTTCCTGATTGAATGGCTCGTCATTTAAGGCGTATTCTGCGCGGTCAATCAACAGAACATTTGGCTCGTCACGCTTATATGATACTTTATCCATAAAGCGGATTGTTTTATCCGGCTTACGCATATCATCTGTTTTCGGTAAAGACATAGTGCGGATATTACTGTCAAGTCTGAATAACAGACTGTCATTTGTATATAAAGAATACTCAATAACTGTTTTACCATTTTGATGCGTATGAGCGATTCCGCAAACGCTTCCGTCAAGAGTGTTATAGAGCGTAGGAGTATATTCGCCGTCAATATATATTCGTATATTTTGTGATGAGGTGTTTTCTCTGTAATCATGCCTCTTATACTCATCTAATGAAGCATGAGATATAAAGAGCCACTTGCAGTTGTTGTCCTCGCGCATATTATATACAAGGTTGTTTGTGGGTGAGCCATCGCTGTTTTTTATAGATATTGTTCTGATTTCCGAAACGGCGCTTAGAACTGAAATCTTGTCGTATGGGACAACAATACTTTTTGAATAAAGCAATTTTGCGTCTGTACATTCAACTGCGTTAATATATTGGGGACAGCTTCCTGCAAAAATAACCTTACCGCCCGATGCTTGGAATTTTTCAAGTATTTTAAGAGTAGAGCGTCTTAATGTAATACAGTCAGGAATAATTACCGCACTGTATTCCATCTCACCTACGCATAATGTTTTATCGGTATTCTTAATTTGAGCCGGTAACAGAGCTTCACTGATAAAATCGAAATCTACCGTACCGAATAAAAGCCATTTTGTAATATCCGAGAACTTTTTATCAATTTGTTCTCTTATATCAAATGTATTTTCGGACAGTCCGAAATTTATCCAATAGCTTTCTATGGGATGAATAACGGCAAGCTTAACAACGGGTTTACCTCGCGTCAGTGCAGTATTTAATCGCGCAAAATGGTCTTCAATATATTTGTATTCCGTATGCCATGGCGATTGATAGCTGATTGAAGCAGGATAATCACGCTTTGCTTCTCCTGCCATAGATACCCAAGAGAGGTGAGGTACGCGAACGGTAACACCGAGAGCCGCCAGCCAATCCCCTTGGAATTTATGACCTCTGAAATCGAAATCCCAATTTGTAACCCCGTAAAGCTCGGCTAACATTGCTTCGCGCCCGTATTGGTGAACGGTTGACTGACATTGCTTTGCGGTTGTAAGCTCAAGCCAATTACACAGCATATCAATTCCGGGAATACCAAAGGCACGGTATGACCGCATAGCCTCTCCAAGAGCCGCTGTTTGAGAATTGAGAGTTTCTTCACCCATTACATGACCTGCTAACATAAGGCTGTGATTTTTGCACCAATCGCCGCAGTTATCGGCAAAACACTCGGTAAATGTGTCGCATATGTAATCATGAAAATGGTATCGGGCTGTCGATATTTTATTATCAGGCAAATTCCATATAAGTTCAGGTAAATGCTTGCAAATGTCATATCCATATTTCTCAGAGAAACCTTTGGGTAAAGAAAAACTCCATGGAAGTTGCGCGTCATCTGTACTGTCGGCAAAGCTGAGAGGAATTTTCGGCTTGCATTGCGGTTCATCAGTAAATATTGACGGAATTGTTTTGTCAAATTCATCACCGACTGCGGATTGATACGCTTCATAAGTGATTTTTATGAACTCGTCAATAGCGTCCTTATTTAAGGTGTCAACATACGTCTGATTATTATGCCACGGGGACTCATCGTGCGTATGAACATAAGCGTACCATTTTGTACCGATGGGCGTGTCGTTTTCTAAAATGGCGCGGTAGCTTTTAAGCTCGCCTTTTTCATTGAGAACAACATCAAAAACCGCGAGAAGATATTCCTTGCTGTTATTTATAGCTTCATCAAGAGAAAAATGCTCGTGGCTGTTTTGTGAAAATATCAAGTAACGCTGACGGTATTTATGAGTTTTTGTAACATATCCGCCTGCTGCCCCTGAGGGCCATCTGTCCTCATCATAAAGATATGCAAGCATATTTTCCTGCTTTGCCTTTTGAGTGCAGAATTTAATAAGCTCCATAAATTCGTCTTTAAGATAAGGCGTGGACATACCTATCCGCGAGTGCATATGGAAACCGCCGAAGCCCATTTTTTTGAATATATCAATTTGCTCGTTAAGAATATCCTTGCCGAGTTTACAGTTCCAAGCCCAAAATGGAGCCGCGCGGTATTCGCTTGTAGGATTTTTAAAGAGCTTTTCGTCAAGCTCATAGGATTGATTTTGTTTATAAAGCATACTAATATCCATAGCCTTTCTGCCCACAAATAGTAATGAAAAACTTTAACGCTTTTACCGTGGGCAGATAAGGCGTTAAATGGATATTTTTGTCCATGTGCGTTTTTGTTTTGCCTGCAAAACAAAAATATCGCACGGGCAATAAAATCTATTAACGTGATTTTTCACGTTAGTATTCTCCTTACTTATATGGTAGTGTTTTGATGACGAAATTCTTGAGGAGTCATACCCGTCCTTTTTTTGAAAGTGCTTGATAAGTGCGAACGGTTGTTAAACCCTAAAAGGGATGCAATGTCATCAATGGTATATGAGCTATTTAAAAGATAGGTTTTGGCAAGCTCAATTTTGCTGTTTAATACATAGTCAAACGGTGTTTGATTGTAGTTCTTCTTGAATATCCGCGTTACCGTAGATGGTGACGAATGAATATGTGCAACCAATTCATCACGGGATATTTTACGGTATAGATTTGCGTCAATAAATTTTTTTAGAAGTAGAGCATCGCTGCTTGGTGCAGATGCGGTATCCTTTTTTATAAAATCTGACATTTCGGCAAAAAGCTTATGCAGTATAAAAGCGATTTTTGTTCTGTCCGCAAAGGGGTTATCCCGTATGGTTTCAAAGATTTTTTCAAAATGTACCGCATTATGATAATTTGGAATAAGAACAGTGTTGCTCAAACCATATACGGAAAGCAAATCTGCAATCAAAGGTCCTGTTGCCATAAGCCATATTTTTTTCCATGGCTGCTCAGGGTCGGAATAATAATTGTGTGCTGTATTTGGGTGCAGAATAAACGCGTCATGTGCTTTTGCTTCAAACACGTCATCGCCGTGTTTGATAACGCCTTTTCCTTCATACACATATTCAATACTGAAATCGCGGTGTATAGGAGGACGTGTTATTTTATATTTTGGGTTAGAATTGGTAATGCCGACTAATAATGGAGAAAAAACGTCTTGTTCGTCATCGAGATAAGGATACAGGAGCTCTTTATATAAATTGATTGGATGCGCCTTATCGGATTGTATAATTTTTTCTATCATTTTTATTACTCCCTTGAAATGATGGTATGCGTTATTATTACTATATTGATAATTTCAAATGAAGTCAACATTCAAAATCATTATTGACACTATTTTGTACGTTTTTGTGTAATTATGACGCTGTTTTGTATTCCTTATTATATCACATCATGGTATAATAGACAATAGAAATATTATATAAAATGATAATTTTAGCAACAAAACTAAGTGGAAAATTTGTGAAAATGCAAAAAAAGATAGGAGGATATAGTCTAAATGTATAAAAAAATGAGTTACATTAAAAAAAGAAAGTGCCAAAAAATAGTATCAGCTGTAATGACGCTGTTTTGTTCTTTGAGCTTTATAGCACCTGTCGCATATGCGTCGGGTCACAATGGAGAATATCCTATTGCAGAGCTTACATTGGGTAATTCTTTCGGGATGAAGAATATTCAAAGGATAGGCTGGGGAGATATTGGCGATTACGGCACAAGGCTTGTGCGGGATGGCAGAGAATGTCTAAAGCTCAATAAGGAAGGCTCAAAAACGCTTTTTGTCTATGTTGATGTAAATAATAAGATGCTTTATGAACCAAAAGATGCAAGGGTAGGCGTAGAAGTAGACTATTTCGATGAGGGACATGGAAAATTTACAATAACATATGACGGATTGACCGGAAATTTTACAGACGGTGAAATAGTACAGCTTGAAGATACGGGCGAATGGAAAACACATACCTTTTATCTTTATGACGCTGCCTTTGCAAACGGCTTTTGGGCTACGGGCGGCGCATGGGATTTCAGAGTCGGAGAATGGTCGGAGGTCATGGGTATGACAAACGAAGATGTTATTTTGGGAGGAATAAGAGTGAGTCAGGGATATTATGAACATGAGGTTAATGTTACAGCGTCAACTGAGCATACGGGGAACATATTTGATGCCGCAGATGAAAAAGTATTCAATCTTGCTATGGAAAACAACACAGCCGCACCGCAGGAAACGCTTATTGAATATACGGTAACGGATACTATGGGTAACGCTGTTGAAACAGGAGAGCTAAAAAAATCCGTAAAGGGCAAAGAGAAAACAGATGAAAAACTTACAATAAAGACATCGAAAAACGGAGTGTATGTATTAAATCTGAAAGTTACAACAACAGGTCCGAATGAATTGCCTGTTACATATGAAAAACAGCAGGATTTTTCCGTTATGGATAAATTCAAAGAGGGCGAAAAGTTGAATGAAACTCTCGGAACGGCAGGTCATACTTCGTGGGGGCATGATGTGTATAAGTCAATGGAGCTTATTACCGCCGCAGGTATGGGCGCATGGCGCGATGAGTACGGCTGGGATGTAGTTGAGAGGGCAAAAGGCGATTATAAGAAATCAGATATGCACGATGAAAATGTAAACGCTATGTATAATGCCGGAGTATATCCGCTGTTTATCGCCTGCTACGGCAATCCTTTGTATGATGAGTATAGGTCTGTACCGCAGACTGACGAGGGAATAAAAGCATATGCCAAATATGCGGCATTTTTGGCAGAACAGTATAAAGGGAAAATTAAGGCGATAGAGATATGGAATGAATATAATATTGCGCCGTTTAATCCAAATATGCTTGACGCAGAGCATTATGTGAAAATGCTTAAAGGATGTTATCAGGAAATAAAGAAGGTTAATCCTGATATTCCGGTGATAGGAATAGATTGTGCGGGCGTGGATATTGATTTTATGAAAAAGGTATTTGACGCAGGCGGATATGAATATATGGATGTAGTTTCAGTACATCCGTACTATGTATATAAGGAACAGCGTTTTGACGACCAAGAATGGGCAAAATGGGTACTTGAGGTTAAGGACTTAATGAAACAATACGGTGAGCCTAAAGAAATATGGCTTACGGAAATGGGATGGCCCACGCATAAGACAGAAGAACGGACAGATATGCTTCAATATACTGATGAACAGCAAGGTAAATATCAGACAAGAATGTATATGACCTGCCGCGCAAATGACTTTGGTGAAAGAATATTTATGTATGGTTTTCAGGAAAAAGGCATTTCGCCGGGCGACCCTGAGCATCATTTCGGAATAGTGCGCTCCGCGTATAACGTCCGAACTCCTTTAGCGGCAAAGCCTGCGTTAATAACAGTGGCGGCAATGAATAAGCTGATTGGAAATTCCGATTATACGGACAGTGTATATTTTAATGAAGATACTTCTGCACATCGTTTTACGGACAGGGACAGTAACGAGCAAACCATTGCGATATGGAGTAGTCGGGAGGATAATGTTTCGCTTAATCTTGGAGCGACAGAGGTTACAGTGATTGACTTATATGGAAATATTGTAGATACATTCAGAAGTCAAAACGGAATTTATCAATTTGATTTGAATGACGACCAATATTATATCAAAGGAAAATTTACGGCGTTTACACAGGCGGATACGGATATTACAACTGAATATCCTCATGAGGTTGTAAAGGGAAATACTTTCAATATTAAAATTTCAGATAAACAGAAAAGAAATTTAAGAATAGACGTTAAATGCGATGACGCGTTTACAATAGAAGAAAATAACGGAGTTGTAAACGGTGATGGCAAAGTTTCAATGAAGGTTATGAAAGAAGACAGCGATTTGCATAATGTCTTTGTCAATATTTATGAAGGTGAGCAGATTGTGTTATCTTCAAGATATACAATAAAAATAGGTTCTCAGATGAGCGGAGAATTTATGCTGGTAACAACCGAAACAACTCCGAGAAGACAGCGGCTTGTCAACCGCCTGAAAAATCAGACGGACAGTACAACTATTTCGGGAAGCTGTGAAATTATCGCTCCGGAGGAATTGGCAAGCGCGGCAAAGAAAACAAGATTTTTAAATGTACGTCCGGGAGATACAGTGAGCGTTCCTATAAATTTACCTGAACAGCTAACAACACGAAGCTGGAATATTACAATGCGTTACGAGCTTGATGACGGTACGGTTTGGGAAGATTCGGGGCATATCAATGAAACAGTAGCTCAAAAGGCGGATACCCCTCCTGTTATTGATGGAGTTTTAGCAAATTCCGAATGGAAAGGTAGTTTGTTTGAAGCGAAAAGTAAGTCGGAGGCTATTGATTTGAACGGTGCTTGGGGTGGAGAAAAGGATATTAGTCTTACAGGACGAGTGATGTATGACAGCGAAAATCTTTATTTGGGACTTACGGTAAAAGATAATGCCTTTGTGCAGGAAAAGACGGGCGCGGATATATGGAACGGAGATTGTGTTCAGCTTGCTATTGAAGATTTTTCAGAGGAAGAAAGAGATGCGAACACTTCAAAGTTCACCGAGATAGGAATTGCACAGACAAAGGTTGGTCCTACTATATGGAGATATAATTCTTGCTATGACTTGCCAAGCGGCGAAATTAAAAATGCAGAAGCAAAGATAAAGCGTATAGGAACGGAAACCATATATGAAATTAAAATTCCGTTTTCCGAGCTTTTCAAAGAGGGATATGTATTAAAAGCTGATAAAACTATGGGCTTTTCAATAGTGGTAAATGATGCTGATAACAAGGAACGAAAGGGGTGGATTGAATATAACAGCGGCGTTGGCAGAGATAAAAACTCAAAGCTGTTTGGCACTTTGAAGTTTGCAAGCTGACGCATATAAAATAGAAGCAAATAAGCAATTGTAAAAGAAAGGAAGAAAAAAATGAAGAAAATCAGTCTATTTTTAACATTAACAATGTTATGTTCAATGTTGGTAATGCCAATACATAGTAGTGCGGCGGGTAAAATATTTGAAGAGGATTTTGACAGCTATGAATCCGTTTCAGATATACCGATAGGCACAGGTGTATGGGAATGGGGTGATAACCCTTCTTCGGAAAAATCGGAGATAGTTACAGAAGAGGGCGGAAATAAAGTATTTGCACTGAAATTAACTTCTGATACCAATTCTATTTGGTTAGACCGCAGATTATCCAGCAGCAGTAATGAAATATTAAAAATAAAAATGAGCGTAAAAACGGATACAACAGCGCTTAGAATCCCATTGAGCGTTTATGGTGCCGGCGGTGATTTTATGTTTGCTATTTTCCTTGACGGAAAAATTAAAACGCTTAACGGAGAGCAAACAGAATTTGCAAGCTATGAGGCAAACAAATGGTATGACATTGAAACAGATTTTAATTTTGAAACAAAAACTTATGATATAACTGTTATTGATGAAGCAGGAACGAAATCTGTAACTGAGAATGTGCCTTTTGGAAATGCGGGCATGAGCAATATAGACCGTATAAGGCTGCAATGTTGGGATAACTTAAACGGAAATGTATTCTTTGACGATTTTTCAGCGGAAAGCTATGTAAAAGAAAGCGAAGTAATACCCGCAGGCGCGATAAGCGATAATTTTAACAGCTATAATTCGGTTTCGGATATGTCTGCTTGGAATTTCAGCGGCGCACAGAATAAGGCAGAGGTAGTAACGGAGGAAAGCAATAAAGCACTTGCGCTGCATTTGGACGCAGCAACAGACAGTATTTGGGCAATCCGTCCGTTTACACAGATAAATACGGGTAATGTTAAAATCAAAACATCTGTTAAAACCGATAACACAGGACTTACAGTACCGCTTGGAATACACTGCGACAGTGACCCTTGGTTTGTATATGCTATGTTTACAAACGGAGTAATCAGAAACGAGGAAGGCACTGAATTTGCAACGTATGAAGTGAATAGATGGTATAAGGTTGAAGCTGATTTTAATCTTTCGGAAAAGACCTACAATGTTACAATAACAGGTCCTGACGGCGTAGAACATGAAACAAGAGATGTTCCCTTCAGAAATCCGTCATTGTCCGCTATCAGCTCGGTATGGCTGCAATGCTGGTCAAAGATTGACGCAAATGCGTATTTTGATGATTTCTATGTAGAGCAGTATTATGAAGCGCCGACATTGCCGACGTCTAAAGTTAAGGTATATGACAGTAATAATGAAGTTGTGGAAAATTGGAATAGTATTCCTTCCAACATCTCATCAATAGCGCTTGATTTCGGTACACCGATGAAATCATCATCATTTAATACAGATACCGTCAAGCTGACAAATACCGCTAATAATGAAAATGTTTCCTACACGGGAATATTAGACGGAAGTGTATATACTATTGTTCCGAGCGGTCTTGCGGCTAATACTACATATAATCTTGTAATCAGCAAGGATATAGAAAATATTTCAGGAACAAAAATGGCAGAGGATGTAACGGTTATCTTGCAAACGAGTGAAGCAGTTATTGACCCGCCAACATCAGTTCTTGTTGATGAAAAATTTGACAATTATTCGTCAGTAAGTGAGCTGACAAATGAAAACAGATGGTATTGGGGACAGAATGATTCGCAGGGCAAATCAGAAATAAAAACTGATGGTGAGAATAAGGTATTTGCACTTAATTTGGACTCAAGCACAGATAACATCTCATTACTGCGTGATTTTGACGAGGTTACCGACAAATACTTAAAAGTGTCGGTTGATGCAAAGTCAAGCGACACGGAGCTTACAGTACCAATAAGCATAAACGATTATAATATATTTGTAATGTTCGACCATGCGAAAATTAAGGCAAACGATACAGAGATAATGTCGTATGAAGCAAACAAATGGTACAACATTACAGCATATTTTGATATTGCCGCAAAAACATATGATGTTGTTATAACAGACGAAAACGGACAGAAGCATATATTAAAAAATGCTACTACAAATCAGACAAAAATTTCAAATGTAAGATTACAGTGCTGGTCAAAGAAAAATGCCACAGCATATTTTGATAATTTATTAGTAGAACAGCTTGATAAAAAGCCCGTTATAGATGACGGTCCGGATATTCCCGATGGTATTGATATAACAGATGATTTTGAAAGTTACAATACTGTTAACGACATGGGTGTATATGGAATTACAGGTAAGGAGTTAAGCAGTGTTGTAAAAGAAGATGAAAATACATTCTTCCGTCTTGGTTTAAACAGTGAAACAGATAGTATATGGGCAGACAGAAGCTTTGTAAAGGTTGACGAGGGTATTTTAAATGTTAAGACGAGTTTTAAATCATCAGACCCGACATTGTCAGTGCCGCTTAGTGTATGGAGTTCAAATGATAAATCTTTCTTCTATATTTTAGTTACTGAGGGTAAGATTTATGCCGGCGACCATGCAGAACAGCTTGCTCCTCTTAAAGTGAATACATGGTATGATGTTGACGCGGTATTTAACTTGAATACCAAAACATATACAGTAAGTATTTCAGACGGAACAGATACTATAAAAAGCGGCAATCTTATATTCGGAAATACTGATATGACAGACATAAATTTTGTGAGAATGCAGTGCTGGAGTAAGGTAAATGCAAACGCTGATTTTGATAATTTGAGTATTAAATCATCTATGGCTGTGCCTGAAATTACGGAAAACAGTGTTACATTCTATAACGCGAACGGCGATGCGACGAATGAACTTACCAATGTTTCTACGGGAACATCTAAGATTGTAATTGATTTTAAGACATATATGGATGCAGACAGTCTTGACGGCATTAAGCTGATAAATAAAAAGACAAATACAGAGGTAGCTGTTACCGCTCAGAAGACGCAGAAAACATATGAAATGGTGTTGAATAAGCTGTTGGAAGGTAACACGACATATGCGCTTGTTATTCCGGGAACAGTTAAAAACCTTGATGACATTACACTTGGTGAAGATAAGACAGTAACATTTGTTACAGAAAATACCGCAGGCGGTTTATCTGTTAAAATAGCAAATATATCAAACGGCGATGAGGAAGTATCGACATTGGCTGATTTAGCAGCGGCAGGTGATAAAGCAACGATTAGCCTGAATTATCAGAATGGCACAGGAACGCAGAGCGATACAAATATATGCGTAATAACAAGCTATTACAGCGGTGAAAGACTTGTAAAAACAAGCGTTATGAATAAAACAGTAAGCAAAGACACAGTAAATACAGTTCTTAAATATGATATGCCTGTCGAAAGCAAAGACGGAGTGGATTGCATAAAGGTATTTGTTTGGGATACTGTAAACAATATGAAACCATATTGTAAGAATGCTGTTTTTAAATAATTAAACTATGCAGTCCCGCAGTTTTCCTGCGGGGCTGCGTATAACAGAAATGGTAGGAGTTGCTATGAGAAATTTAAAACGATGGTTCTTTGGACTTTGCATTATGGCGTTGCTTTTGCCTACGGCAGTATCAGCATTCAATATAGAAAAGGTTATCGGAATTGACGTTAACAGTGAAACCTTCTGCAATGCTTTTATAAAATCCGATGATAAGGTTTTTTATTCGGATATATACAATAAGACATCAAAAAGCAAGAGCTTAGAGCTTGAGGAAAAGGTTACAGACCATACGGGAGCAATAGTGTGGTCAGACAATAAAGCAATTAAAATCAATGCGAAATCAAGAATATTGGAAGCAGTCGTACCCGAAGTTAATAATAATGGACTATATACATTAGAAATGACGCTGAAACAAAACGGCACTGTATGCGACGTGTTTAACGGTGAGTTTACCGTAACAGAAGGCAAACGGACAACAGATGATGTGGGAGTATGCACACATTTACATCTTTACGGAGATAAAGAAAATGTCAGTCTGTTAAAAAATCTTGGGCTTACCATGATTCGAGATGAAGCTATGTGGGATTTTGTTGAAAATTCAAGAGGACAATATAGAATTCCGGACAGAGTCCAAAGCTATGTAGAATATGCCAATAAGAAAAATCTTGACATCTTAATGCCGCTTACATACGGAAATCATCTGTATATGTCAAATACAAGCCAAATGCCATATACAGATGAACAAATCAATGCTTATGTAAATTACTGCAAATTTGTAGTTTCGCATTTTAGAAACGAAGTAAAATACTTTGAAATTTGGAATGAACCTAATATTGCTGCTTTCAATCCCGAAAACCGAACAGCGGCAGATTATACGAAATTATTAAAAGCTGCTTATGAGGGAATAAAATCAGTTAATCCAAATGCTGTTGTAATAGGCGGTGTGTGCGCTACTCCCGATAATGTCCACGAATATTATGAGAGCTTGAATAATGCAGGAGCATATAGCTATATGGACGCAATAAGCATACACCCATACTCATGTTTTGGAACAAACCCGATAGATGAAGGAAACAGGGAGTTTGAATGGGTTGTTAACATGCTTGAGAAGTATAATAAACCCATTTGGGTTTCAGAAGTGGGATATTACAGTTCACCTAAATTCAGTGAAGAAGAACAGGCGGCATACGAAGCAAGAACAGCCGTATTGTATAAGGCTAACGGTAAAATAGATAAGGTATTCTTCTATGATTTACAAGACGACGGCAGTGACGCATCAAATGCAGAACACAATTTTGGTATGATTACCTCCGATTTAAGAGCAAAACCTAATTTTGCTTCGGTTGCGGCGGCAGTGCATTTCACAGGTAATGCCGAAATCAAAGAAACAAAGCGGGCAAATGAATACAGCCTGTTTAAATTCCGAAATGAAACTGAGAATGAAGATGTTTATGCCGTATGGACAAAGGGCGGAAGAAATCTGAACGTCAAAATAATATACGGTAATGAGTTTGGAGTCGAATTATCAGAAAATAATCTGAATATAACATTGCCCCAAGCAGATAAACGCCTGTATTATGCGGATTGCTTCGGAAAAGAAACCCAAGTGCAAAACGGATATACTTTTACACTTGATTATAAACCGGCATATATTATTTGCCGATAAGCTAATTAAAACGGAGAGGAGATTTTTAATGAGGAAGTATAGATTTACAGCCTGTTTAATAGCCGCTTTGCTTTCAACAAGTACGGTTTTTGCTGATTTTAATTACAGTGCAGATTATAGTGATGAACGGGTTGTAATAAGTGGTGTAACAAGCACTGAAACAGAAGAGGTTTCTGTTCAGGTTTATAAGTCTGATGACGGAAATATATCTGACAGCAATTCTATACTGTTTAATGACCAATGCACATCAGACGGAGGAAAATATGAATTTCCTTTTCGTTATGACGGCGCTGAAAACGGCATATATGAAATCAATGTGCGTGAGTCAGGCACAGATAAAATATATACTAAAAAGGTTAAACTTGTTCCCAAACAGGAATATATCACAGCCATATCAGAGCTTAATAATGCGGCGCAAACATCTGAACAGGCATTTATAGATGCGTTTAATACCTACGGAAATATATTTGACATTGATGAGGAATTAAAAAAGGGTAAGTCTTTTCAGGATTCTGTGAAAAAACTTGCCGCAGGCGTTAAAACCAATCAGATGAACGCTCAAAATAATCAAATGAACGATAAGGTTGTTAATACATATGTTGTTTTAAATGCTGTTAAACAGTCGGAAATAAAGAACGTAACCGGATATTTAGACTATTTGCAGCAGGATGACGCTTTTATTGACGATTTATCGAAAATATGTACATCAGATGCAAAAGCCGAATATTTAACGTCAAAATTAAAAAATGTTGCAGTCTTTGGTATAGACGGCGCTGACAAATCATTGCGCGAAGCTTTGATTTTGACAGCCGCGCGACACAGTAATGTTGGGGCATTAAAAGCTTTGGTGGAAAAATACGGCGCAGATGTAGGTATGCAGCTATCATCAATAAAATCTTACGCATACAGTTCTGTCAGCGGAAAAGATTATGACAGCGCGGCAGACCTAAATATAGCGTTGAAAGATGCAAAAAGCCCTGAAGGCGAAAATGGCGGCTCCGGCGGAGGCGGAGGTTCGGGAAGTTCAGGAAACAAATCGAACAGTACGGGAAGCACAGGAGTGACATTCCCCGGAACAGGCAAAGCAGAGGTTCCTGAAATCAACGCAAGATTTATAGACCTAAATACTGTGGAATGGGCATATGAAGCAATTATGGCTCTTGCAGATAACGGAATTGTAAACGGAAAAACAGACAATGAATTTTATCCAAATGATAAAGTAACGCGTGAGGAATTTGCAAAGCTTCTTGTATGTATGGCAAAGCTTGAAAACAGCGCATATTCAAGCGACCACTTTACAGATGTAGGCGCAGATGCGTGGTATTCAAGATATGTAAACATTGCGTATGAAAACGGTATATGTAACGGAATAGGCAATGGAAACTTTGGAGTTGGAAACGAAATTACGCGTCAGGATATGGCTGTTATGGTACATAATCTTTTGAAATCAGGTAATGAAGCTATGAATCCGCTGCACACGGAATTTGCTGATGATGAAGATATTTCCGACTATGCAAAGCCTGCGGTGTCATCTCTTTCAGCAATGGGAGTCATAAACGGCGTAGGTGATAATATGTTTGCGCCGAAGGATAACGCAACGCGCGCACAGGCTGCTGTAATTATTTACGCGGCTTATAAAAGAATGAATGGGGTGATTTCGCAGTGAAGAAAATAATCAGTATAATGTTAAGCGTACTGTTTGTTATCGGCAGTATAAATATAGTATTTGCTGAAAATGAACGGTATTCCGAGGAGAAAATACAGGAAGCGTTAGGCATATTAAAAATATTAGATGTTATCTCTGATGATTATACAAAAGACACTGCCGCAAATCAGGAAGTAACAAGAGCGGAGTTCTCATACTATGCAGTAAGACTAATCAAATTGCAGGACTATAATCACAGTACATATTTTTATGATGTACCCGACAGTCATTGGGCATTTGAAAGCATAAACGCGTTAGCTTCAACGGGAGTTGTAAGCGGATACGGCGACCATCTGTTTATGCCCGACCAAAAAATAAGCAGTACGGAAGCGACAACGATATTGCTAAGACTGTTTGGATACAGCAGTGAATATTTCGGAGCAAACAGATTTAATTCACTTGCGTCAGAATTAGACTTGCTTAAAGGCTTCAAAGGCTCGTCTGTCCTGACTTTTGAGGATATGCTGATACTGCTTCGCAATGCGCTGGAATGTAACTTATGTGAAACGAAGATGGGTATAAACAAATCATATTACATAGGCGATGAAACAGTGTTGTCAAAATACTATGACAGCTATTTTGAAAAAGGAGTTTTAAGCGGCGCGTCGCGAATCAGTATTTACGGCGAGAGCATAAATGATAATACTGCCATAATCGACGGGGTTGAATATATTAACACTTCAGAAAACCTTATAGATTATCTCGGCGAGGACATTTCCTTTATATATCGTGAAAACGAGCGTGAGGATACACGCGAAATTTTATGGTTTCAATCCCGGAATAAGAGCAATGATACTATAACCTTGGGACTCAAGGACGATAAAGAGTATGATGCTCCGAATAATATTTTGAAATATGCTTTGGAGAGTGAAAATCGTACACGCACGGCAAGGCTTGCATCAAATATAACAATTCTTTATAACGGAGATATTTATGACGACATTGATAAGGCTTTAAATGCTGAAAATTATACAGTTAAACTGTTGAAAACAAATAACAGCAACGCGTACAATTTAGCTATCGTAGAGGAGTATTTTAATGTTGTTGTAAATGGTGTAAGTTCAGATGATGAATGTATATATAACAGCATAAACGGCGAAAAGGTTTCATTAAGCGATAATGATTATGATAAGGTAACTATAATAGACGAAGGCGGTAATCCCGCAGAGTTTTCGTCAATCGCGGCAGACGATTGTGTAAGTGTTTACCGCTCGGCAAGCAACAGATTTATAAGAGCTGTTGTAAGCAAGCAAAAAATTACGGGTACTGTTTCATCAATGAGCAACAGCGATAACAGAAAAACTATAACCATAGATGGTCAGGAATATGAAACATATACAAATAATATAGATTTATTCTCCGTGAAAACAGGTGAAGCCATAACTCTGTTTTTGGATATAAACGGGTACATTGCTAAAATAAAAAAATCCACAGCATCAATTAACGCAGCATTTTTACTTAACTCTTGGGTTGATGACGCAGGAGATACTGCGTGGGTAAGGCTTTTTACAGCAACAGGTGAAACAATAGAGTATGAAGCGATAACCAAGTTTAGAATAAACGGTAATCGGGTAAGCGGAGTACAGGATGCGGTCAATTTACTGTCAAATAAGCAGTTGGTGTTATATAAGCTAAATAATGATAATCAACTGACACAGATTGACACTGTAACAGCTAACGGAAATCTGAAACAGCTTACGTCATTTTCAGAGGGAGCGTTTAAATGGGGCAGCGGAAGAGTAAACAATAAAACGATTTTAAGCAGAGATACTATTGTCTTTTCTATTCCTAACGATTTGACAAATGCAAAGAAAGAAGATTTTGCTATCAAGCGTTTTTCGGATTTTGTAACAGACCAAAATTATAACACAGCGTCCTATACTGCATCTGACACAGACGGAGCGGCAGAAATTCTTGTGGTTAAAGGTAAAGAATGGGGTGCTCCCGATTATAATTCAGCAATGATTTTAGTAGATGATGTAAATGAGGCAGTGGACGATGAAGGCGAGCTTGTATATCAGATTTGCGGCAACAGAGGTCAGTCACGCGTTGAAGTAATGACAGAAAGCAGAGATGTATTGAAGAATGTCAAGGTTGAAAAAGGTGATTTAATTAACATTATCTTAAATGATAAGGGAACTGTAAAAAGTGTGGACGTACTTTATGATGAGAATGTAACAGAACAGCTTACAGGAACAAATCTTTATGTTCAGACGCGGGTAATCACTGCTTATGTAAATGAGATGGAAGATAATATCATGAAGATAGGATATGATTCTCCTTTAAGCTATGATGAAAAGTGGAATTGTGAAGGCGTACCTGTTTTAATCTATGATTCATCAAGAAGAAAAGACCCTATACAGGTTGGAACTACTGACGATTTAAGAAATCTTGAAGTAACCGCAGACTATTCAAAGATACTTATACAGTCATATTATGCAGAACCGGTACAAATAATAATTTATAAATGAGGAGGATACAAAAATGAAAACAAAAAAAATAATTGCTTTAGCCTTGATAGGAGCTATGTCGTGTAGTGCGCTGGCAGGATGCTCTCAGGGAAAGGTTGCCGAAAAAGACGGTAAGGTTTATGTATATGACGGCACTTGGCCCGAAGAATCGGCAGTTGACGGTGTGAAAGATATGGAAGCATTCAGAGATGATTTTCAAACAGAAAATCCCGATATTGTCATTGTAGATGACGCGGGTAATTATATTGATTCGCAAACCTATGCCGCAAAAGCAAACGCAAAGCAACTGCCAACATTTAATTTTATGATGTTTACAGATATTAAAGCAAATGCAAAAGCAGGATATTTGCGTGATATTACAGAGATTATGAAAAAGAATGGACTTGATACCGCATTGAACGACCAAATGCTTGATTTGGTAACATACGATGGTAAAATCTATGGTATTCCCGATAATGCTTATGCTCAGGGATTGGAAATAAATTTAAATTTATTTGAGCAGGCAGGACTTGTAGATGAAACAGGGAAACCGAAAGTGCCGAGCACTTGGCAGGAGTTGGCTGAAACGTCAAAAATTATAAGAGAAAAGACAGGAAAAGCAGGCTATGCGCTTCCGACGATAAATAATCAGGGCGGCTGGCATTTTATAAACATAGCGTGGTCATACGGTGTGGAATTTATGAAACAAAATGATGACGGCTCATATACAGCAACATTTGATTCTCAGGAAATGAGAGATGCGTTGCAGTATATGTATGACTTAAAATGGAAATATAATGCACTCCCTGATGATATTGCTATTGACAAAGCAGGATTGGAATCGCTTTTCGGTTCCGATGAAGTTGCTATGATGATTGCAGACCCTCCCACGCAGTCACTTACAACAGCGTATGATATGAATATTGATGCAATATATGCAGACCGTATTCCGGCAGGACCGAGCGGCAGATTTGCACAGATGGGCGGCGGTATAGTTGTATTTTCACCTGAAGCGACAGATGCTCAGGTAGAAGCAGCATTAAAGTGGATGAAGTTCAGAGGAAAGGAAACTCCTACAATTACAGAGGAAGAAAAAGAGCGTCAGGGTAAGTCATACGAGAATGACAGAAGCAAAAATTATATTATATTGCCTAGACAGCCTATGACTATATGGAAAACAGGCGACAGATATGAGGAAGATATAAAACTGCGCGCACAGTACACAAATGTTAAGGCTGAAAATTATGAGAATTATCTCAATATGGAGGACGTAACCATTAAGCCTGAGGAACCTGTATGCTGTCAGGAGCTGTATGCAATTTTAGATAAGCTGATTCAGGAAGTGTTTACTAATGAAAATGCAAATATAGATGAGCTTGTAAAAACAGCTAACAATGATTTTCAGGTTAATCATTTAGACAAAATGGATTAACGGAAATTGAAAGGAAGTGCAGGAATGAAACAGAGAAAAAAATATAGCCTGCAAAAGCGGCGGCTGTCATTGGGCGGCAAGGATATTTCCGGCTGGATTTTAATCATTCCTACCATACTGCTGTTTTTGTTTATAGTGTGGCGTCCTATATATATTGGAATGAAGTATTCATTTTATTCACTTAAAGGCTTCACTCCTGTTGAATTTGTAGGTCTTAAAAACTTTCGGGATGTTTTGACCGATACAAATTTTATGCAAACACTCAAAAATACATTGTTATATGTATTTTGGTCATTGGTTATAGGGCTTCCGCTTCCATTTATATGTGCGGTGATTGTAAACGAGCTTTGGGTCGGACGGACAATTTTTAAGACAATGAGTTATCTTCCGTGTGTTATCCCCGCAATGGCGGTATATCTGATTTGGAAGATGATATATCTTGAAGGCGACGGCGGTTTGCTGAATATGCTGCTATATTATTTGGGACAGGAACCGGCAAAGTGGCTTGCAAATAAAAATATTGTTATACTGTTAATTATTATAACCATGTCATGGAGCGGCTTTGGAAGTACAATGATTATGTACTTGGCGTCGCTTCAGGGTATAAACCGCGAGCTGTATGAGGCTGCAAGAATTGACGGAGCAGGATTTTGGGGCAGAATACGCTATGTCCTGTCCCCTCATATGCGCGGTATAGTGCTTTTGATGGCTATAAGGCAGATAATATCGGTATTTCAAATTACGGAACAGCCGATGACAATGACAGGCGGCGGTCCTAACGGAGCGTCTATGAGCTTGGGATTGCAGATGTATAACTATGCTTTTAAATTTGGTCAGACAGGACGTTCGTTGGCAGTCGGAGTTATTATGTTTGTAATTTTAATCGGGTTAACAGTTGTATATTTTAAATTAGACAAAAAATTCAGTGATTAAAGGAGGAAATGACAATGAGAATAAAAAGTAAAAAATCTCAGAGAGAATATGGCTTATTAAATTCCTCCGATTTAAAAACGACAAAATATAAACTGTTATACGGCATTATGTACGCTATAATGATTATAATAGCTCTTGTGTGCCTTGTACCTGTTATATGGGTGGCTCTTTCGGGTTTTAAGGAAACTAAGGAAATGTATGCAATACCACCGACATTCTTTCCGAAAAAGATTGATTTATCTAAAATACCAGAGATAATTTCAAAGGTTAATTTCGGTAAATATATCTTTAATACATTTTATCTGATTATAGGCTGCTTGGCTTTTGATATATTTTTAAACGGTATAGCAGGATATGTCTTGTCAAGGGTAAAGCCGAAAGGCTCGGTTGTGTTGGAAACGCTTATATTTTGGTCTATGATGCTGCCGGGAATAAGTATGGTTCCGCTGTATATGAGCTTTGCAGATGTTCCTATTCTGCATGTGAACCTGCTTGGAGGATATTTGCCGCTGTGGATGATGGCGGGAACTAACGCGTTTAACATTTTCCTGTTCAGAAATTTCTTTAACGGAATTTCAATGTCATACATTGAAGCGGCAAGATTAGACGGATGTTCCGAACTGTCAGCATTTTTCAGAATTATACTGCCTTTAAGCAAGCCGATAGTTGCGGTTGTTGCAATATTTAGCATAATCGGTTCTTGGGGCAATTTCCTTTGGCCCTATCTTGTGCTGGATAAAGGAAATCGCACAATTTCTGTTTTGCTGTATGAATTAACAACAGGAACAACAGTATTAAAAAATAATGAACTTATGCTGCTATTGATGCTCGCAGCTATTCCGCCGATTATCATTTATATTATTTTCTCGCGGCAGATTAACGGCGGTGTTGATATGAGTGGTATAAAAGGCTGATAATAGTTTAAAAATCATTTAAACACAATTTTGATTATACGAGGAGTAATAGAATGATAGATAATAAAAATGATAACAATAAGGCGTTTAGACCCTCGGCAGTACCGCTTGTAACAGTAGACCCGTATTTCAGTATTTGGTCTATGTGCGACAAATTGAATGATGGAGTAACAAGTCATTGGACAGGAAGAAGAAATCCTATGACCGCAGGAGTGGTTATAGATAATAAATTATATATCCTTATGGGCGAATTGGAAGCAGACAGTGACAGACGGACTTACGGATATTATCCTGTAATAGAGCAAAGGTCACTTGATGTTACTCCAACGAGAACAATATATACCTTTGAAAATGGCGTTATAAAGGTACAGCTTACATTTACAAGTCCGATGCTATTGGATAATCTGAAAGTAATGTCAAGACCTGTATCGTATATAGAATATGATATTCAAATGCTTGATAATACAGAACATAACGTGTCTTTCTATTTTGACATATCTGCCGAATGCTGTATAGATGACAGAGAAGCGGAGGTTGAATTTAAAAGGACAGACATATCACTTTCATGCGGCAATGCTGTTCAGAACGTACTCCATAAAAGCGGGGACAGCGTTTGTATTGACTGGGGTTATTTACATATTGCCGATAAAAACGCAAAAGTTTTTAACGGTAAAAAGAGATGCGGCATAAAAAATAATTATGCGGAGGAGCTTGACGAAACAAAACATCTGAGCGTATTTGACAGTTATCCCTGCATCGGAATAATAAAAAATGATTTTCACGGAGTTATAACGCTTGCTTATGATGATATAAAATCTATTGAGTATTTCGGTGAAAAGCTTGACGGATATTATAAACACTACTATTCGAGCTTTGATGAAATGCTTAAAGACGCAGTTTCGGACTATGATGCAGTAAAACAAATGTGTGTAAAATTCGATAATTCTTTGATGGCTGAAGCGCAGAATATAAGTGATAAGTATGAAAAGATAGTATCTCTTACATACAGACAAGTAGTTGCGGCGCATAAGCTTGTGGCAAACACTGGCGGAGAATTGATGTTCTTTTCAAAGGAATGTCACAGTAACGGCTGTATAGGTACGCTCGATATAACATATCCGTCTACACCGTTATTTCTTAAATATAATCCTGAATTGGTAAACGCTATGCTGCGTCCTATATTGTTTTTTGCTCAGACAGATAAATGGCAATATGAATTTGCGCCTCATGATATAGGACAATATCCTCTTGCAAACGGTCAGGTGTACGGTTATGAGAAAACAAACCCTGATGATATATTAGCAATGCAAATGCCGGTTGAGGAATGCGGAAATATGCTTATAAGTCTGTATGCTGTTATAAAATACGGCGGCAGCAGAGATGTAGCTGACAAGAATAAAAAGATACTTAAACAGTGGGCAGATTACCTTGTAAAATACGGATATGACCCCGGAGAACAGCTTTGTACCGATGATTTTGCAAGTCATATGGCGCATAACTGTAATTTGAGCATTAAAGCGATTTTGGGAATAGCAGCTTATGGAAAAATATTTTCAGAAAACAGCTATATTGATATGGCGCAGAATTTGGCAAAGAAATGGCAAATTGAAGCAAAAGGGGAATATGCAACTAAGCTGGCATTTGATAATGAGGATTCATGGAGTCTTAAATATAATATCATTTGGGATAAATTGCTGTGTATTCATATTTTTGATGATGAAATCTTTGAAAGGGAAGTCCGGCTTTATAAAGAAAAGATGAATGCTTATGGCATACCGCTTGACTGCCGTGAGGATTATACCAAGATGGATTGGCTTTTTTGGACTACGGTTATGACTAATGATAAAGAATATACCGACAAGGTAATTGATTCGGTTTATCGCTTTATAAATGAAACGACAGACAGAGTTCCCGTAACTGATTGGTATTACAGTAGTATTCCGCGAATGGCATCATTCCAAAACAGAACTGTTTTGGGAGGAATATTTGTAAATATAATTTAATTGAGAATATCGGGCGGAAGGATATTCCGCTCGATAACCCCAATGATTTTAGAAAAAATTATTTTAATAAAAAGTAAAATTGTTTTTTGTGAAATTATGTGTATTAACAAGGAGAATAAGTATGATAAAAGCGGTAATATTTGACCTTGACGGAGTTTTGGTAACAACTGACGAACTGCATTTTCAGGCTTGGAAACAGTTGGCAGAAGAACTTGGAATAGAAGGTTTTACAAAAGCAGATAATGCCCGTCAGCGCGGAGTAAGCCGCATGGCATCATTGGAGGTCGTGCTTGAAAAAACAGACAGAAAATTCAGCGATGAAGAAAAGACAGCGCTTGCGGAAAAGAAAAACGATATGTATGTAAAATCCCTTTCATCCCTTTCGCCGTTAGATGTGCTTGAAGGTGTTAATAATTTTATTGCATATCTGCGCGGCAAAGGTGTTAAAATAGCCGTCGGTTCGGCAAGTAAAAACACTCCGCTGATTTTAACCAAAACAAATTTAGCGCATAAGTTTGACGCGGTGAGTTGTGGTCTTGATACTCAAAAATCAAAGCCTGACCCTGAAGTGTTTCTTATAGCGGCGCAAAAGTTAGGCATAGCGCCCTCGGAATGTGTTGTAATAGAGGATTCCGATGCAGGAATAGAAGCGGCAAAGGCAGGCGGAATGTATGCCGTTGCAGTGGGTGAAGCGGAGCATAATAAAATGGCTGATATTTCAGCAGCATCGGTCGACGGTCTGTATAAAACAATAGAAATGTTCGGGAGATAGTTATGGACTTTATATTAACGGAAACAGAATTTAATAAAGACAATATCGCATGGAACGGAAACCGTTTTCTTATCGGAAACGGGTATTTCGGCATACGCGGAACGCTTGAGGAGTACACGAAAAAGCAGATGTGCGCCGTTAATATGGCAGGCATTTATGACAGAGCAGGCAATTCATGGCGAGAGTCGGTAAACGCTCCTAATCCAATATATACATATGTAAAAGTCAATGGAAAGACATATGCCTTGCCCGACGAAAAACCCAAATTTCATCAGCAGGAGCTTGATTTCAGATACGGCTTGCATTGCCGCATTACACGCTGGCGGACGGAGAAGGGAAATATTACGGTAATATGCGAGAGGTTTGCAAGTATAGTGCGTCAGCATAATATAGCGATGAAATATACTTTTTCAGCCGATTTTGACTGTGAAGCGGAAATCATAACAGGCATTGACGGCGATGTGTGGGATATAAACGGTCCGCATTTTGTAAAAACGCAGATGGGAAGTAAAGACGGTATTGATTATGTCACAGGCATAACAGGCGAAAAAAATATATCCGTAACCACGAAGGAATACATACGGATAGATTTCAAAGCGGAGCAGACTAATCAAAATACCGATAAATCAATATTCCG